>DATJGC010000128.1:0-3397 GCA_035495345.1 Chitinophagaceae bacterium
AAAATGGCATCGTAACCCTTAGCGGCGAAGTGGATTCTTACTTTAAAAAGCTAAAAGCAGAAGAAGCTGCAAAAAAAGTGGGTGGTGTTAAAGCGATTGCAGAAGAAATTCAAATTAAAGTAATGCCGCTGGGCAAATTAACAGATGCAGATATTGCGGCCGCCGCCCTGAACGCCCTGAAGTGGCACCCCGCGGTACAGCAAGACAAAATTAAAATTACAGTGGAAGAAGGAAGGGTAAAACTGGAAGGTGAGGTTGATTGGGAATTTGAACGCAGTAGCGCCAGAACAGCCATTGAAAACCTGGCAGGCGTTAAATCAATTGCCAATTTCATTACCGTTAAACCGAGAACTACCCCTGCAGACGTGCACAAAAAGATTACAGCCGCCTTTACAAGAAGCGCCACCATTGATGCAGAACGTATTAACGTTGAAATCATTGGCAGCAAGGCGATTTTAAAGGGACAGGTAAGATCACTGGCAGAAAAACAGGATGCAGAGAATGCTGCCTGGGCTGCCCCGGGTATTACTACCGTTGACAGCAACCTAAAAGTGGTAGTGCCGGCTTTTTCTTATGACGAGTAATGATGCTTGTTTGCCCGGAGCCTTACAAAAGCCTTCATGGAAGGGTCCTTGCAAGGCTCTTCTTTTTTGCCGTTTACTCCAGTTTACAAAGCGAGCAATGCATATCCAGGTGCACGGTTTGCAGCGTCCATTTGTTATTGAGGAATTGAAAATACATGATACATAAACCATAGCCTTTTTCACGCTGCAACAGTTGAAGCATCCGGTTATCCAGGAACAAGGTGGTGGCGTTGAGGGTAGCCGAGCGGTGATCATCAGCATAACTAATGGCGGTTTGTGCGTCTGACTGCAGCAGGTGCCTAAAGCTGGCATGCACCGCTGTATCTGCCATGGTATTAAGAAGCCCGTTTCTACCCATGCAATTGTCGTGCATCCATTGCAGCATAAAGCCTTCTGGCACAAAACGGCGCATGGCGGCGGTATCTCTACTGTTAAACAGGCTGGTAAATGCGGTGGCCAGTTGCCAGATAACGGCATCCTCCGGATGGGTATCGCTTGCTGGCGCAACCCCCTGTGCTGACACAAAATGGATGTTTATCATCAGCAGGATAGCAAGGGCAGATCTATGGAATATCATTTTTTATACAATGGTACAAGCGCGCTGCGGCCGAAAACAGGATAATATTCACCCTCCCGGCTGATGCGCATCATTTTAAAATGCTTTATTAAAACGGCAGGTAGCAAAGACCGGGTAATGATCGCTTGCCGCGCTGTTTTCCAGTTTACCTGCATGCAATAAGGTAAGTCCATACGTAAAAAGGTAATCAAGCGTGGGATGCACCATTCCAAGAAAAGCATGCGCCGTACTTCCTGTGTTTGCGGTTGTCCATTCAAAACCGATATCCCTGAATTCTTTTACCACTCGCGCCCCGTCTGCCCCAAACAATGTATTAAAATCACCCCCAACAATGATGTAACGGTATAATGGCATTTGCAGCCTTGCATATTCTGTAATGGCTTCCAGCTGGCCAGTCCTGTTTTTCCTGCTCATCATAATGGTTTCACGATGTACAGACATCACCAGGATGGGGTTACCGCCGATGGTCATTTCTCCAATGGCAATATTTCGGCGCCATTTGCTGAGCCATTTTTTATGCGGAAGATTAAGCTGGCGCGGATGTACGATGCTGGCCGTGGTAAGAATAGCATTGCCAATATTCTTATGCAATTTAAGATGATAGACCGATGGTATGTACAGGTAATTAAGGCCCAGTGCCCGTGAAAGGCTGGCAACCCCCTGTTCATCCATTTCCTGTAGAAGGCAAATATCCACGCGTTCGCTTTGTTGCCACTGCAGTAATTCTTGGGCGGCCAGCGCGGTCTTCTGCGCTTTCTTTATATTGAAGCTCACAATCTTTAATGAGTCATGCCTGGTGCTGTTGCCTGCCGCAATATTGTTGGCGTAGAATTCTGGCTGGTTATCTGCAGTATACGGCCGCACCAGCACGCAGGAAGAGAGCAGGCTGTAACAAAGAAAAAAGCTAAGCGCCAATAAAAAATTACTACAAAAATGCCAGCGCAGGAGCGGGCTGGCAAATGAATGATACATCATAGATAGTATTAGAAAGGGTGCCGGCGGCAAAAACCGCTACCAGCACCACTGTTGCTGCTACAACAGGTTAAATAAATTCGCCTTTATCATCCACCTTTATCCGCAAACGTTTGTCGCCGTTTTGCAGGATAAGTTTATATACTTTTTTTGCGTTCTGGTCTTGAAAAAAGTTTACCAGGTACACATCTTTTGTAATACCCCATTGCGGAAAACGTTTTATTACAGCTTCTCTTACCTGCTGTGGCAGCGCAATATCTTTATACTTCTCTGCGGTGCGCAGCAGTTTACCGTTGTTATCATAGGTAGCAAGTATTTCGCCCTCCGGGATATAAAAAGACACGAAATAATTATCGTAATCGTCTTCATAAAAATCTGCCTTTTTAACATCAAAGCTGGCGGCTTTTCTTTCCAGTAATTTTACCGGCTCCGGTGCATGGGCATTGTCTACGGCTTTAAGATATTTGTATCTTACTGCCAGTACAGTTACTTCCGGCAGTTCCTGCTGTGCATAGGTCTGCAAACTACCCAGGCCTGCCAGCAGGCTCAATGCAAATACAATGTGTACCTTTTTCATTTCCTTAAATTTAATTTGGTAATTAGTTTTTATCACTACAGCACCTGGTAGCACTGCAGGTCAAAACTACAGCGCTGCGTACGGCACAAAAATGATCATGGTGACGTACAAGGCTGATGCTCATCACCAGGTTATTCAACTTACTTCCTACCCTTCCAGGTTCACTGACAGCCGTCAGTGGCAGGTGGCTTCCGCATCATTGCACAAGCGCTTTAGCGGTTGCACTTTTAACGGGCAACCGCCCTTTTTTCCTGGTTGCATTATATAAATGATTGCGTATACGGGTAGGCGTTAGATGACAGAAGCTACGCCCCCTGCTCACCTTCTATGTTTACCTATAATCAACCATATGCAAAAGAATTTTTTACCCATTGCTTTCCTGCTCTTACTGGGAACAAATATGATGGCGCAGCAAAGAGCAGTGCTTACCGATAAAAAACCTGCCGTATATTTTGACCCGATACAGGTAACCACTTTTGCCGGTCAGGCGCAACCCGGTTTTGTAAACGGCAGTGGCCCGTCGGCAATGTTTAATTCGCCCGATGGACTGACCACGGATGAAGCAGGCAATATTTATGTAGCAGATGCAGGCAATCACTGCATCCGCAAAATTACACCTCCAGGGGTGGTGAGTAATTTTGCCGGTACCGGTGTACAGGGAGAAATGGACGGACCGCGCAGCACCGC
>DATJGC010000129.1:0-3971 GCA_035495345.1 Chitinophagaceae bacterium
TCCCAGCCCCACCTCTGTTAGCTCCTCGCCCTCTGCGCGATACTATAGTCATCAAAGGATTCTCCTTCCCTCTTTTTTCTCTTAACCCTCCTTGCCCTCTGTGCGATACCAACTGCAAGCAAAGCAAACGCTCCTTTTCTCTTTCTCTCCTAGCCCTCCTAGCCCCCCTTGTAGCAGAAAATCCTTTATTCGTCGCATCATTTAGCCGCCCTCATTGTTTACAAGGATAGTTTGATAATTTGGCAGCATGAAAGCTGCCTGGTATACAAAGAAATGGGTGACGGTACTCCTGCACATAGCGGGCTGGACGCTCATCTTTGCGCTGCCCTACCTCTTACGATCTCCCGAGAACGAGAGGCCTTCTGCCAGTCGCTCCCAAGACAATGATATGGGCCTGTATTTCTCGCTGATCATGAACTGCAGCTGGATCCTTCTTTTTTATTGCAACGCCTTTTTGCTGATACCCCGCTTTATTTATAAGAAACGCTACTGGCAATTTGCACTGGCGCATCTTTTTGTTTTTATGGCCGTATTGCTGGAAGTGTATGTACTGGTATCCTTATTTTTTGGGCGAGGCCATTACAACACCCGCACAGCTTTCTTTAACCTGCTGATCTACCTTTTTATATTTGCGCTTAGCACTGCATACCAACTCATCAAAGATAAAATTGACAGCGATAAACGCGAGCAGGAGAAACAAAACGAAGTATTGAAAACGGAATTGTCGCTCCTGCGCTCACAGGTGAATCCGCATTTCATGTTCAATGTGCTCAACAATATGGTATCGCTGGCAAGAAAACAATCAGACCTGCTGGAGCCTTCGCTGATTAAGCTTTCTTCACTGATGCGGTACATGCTTTACGAGGCCGATGAAGAAAAGGTATCCATAGAAAAAGAGATGGACTACCTGCAAAGTTATATAGACCTGCAGCAACAGCGCTTTGGCAAAAAAGTACAGGTAAATGTACATATGCACAGTATGGATGGCCAGTACCGGCTGGAGCCGATGTTGCTGATACCCTTTGTGGAAAATGCTTTTAAACACGGTACCGGAATGATTGAAGATGCGCAGATTGATGTAGACCTGCGGGCAGAAAAAAATGTGCTGCGCTTTACCGTTAGCAACAAATACAATCCCGGTTCATTTGAAATAAAAGACAAAACATCGGGTATTGGACTGGCCAATGTAAAAAGACGCTTAAATTTACTGTACGGTAAAAACCATAGCCTCAGCATCAGCAGGCATAACAACCTGTTTGTGGCAACGCTGGTGATACAGCTGCTCAACGAACAATAGGCGCCATGCCCAGTCATATGGAAAGAAAAAAATGAAATGATACAATGTATTGCAATAGACGATGAGCCGCTGGCGCTGGACTTGCTGACAGACAATATCAGCAAACTACCCTTCCTGCACCTGGTTGCCGCGTGCGACAATGCCATGGAGGCCATGAAGGTATTGCAGGAACAGCCCATCGACCTGGTGTTTCTTGACATACAGATGCCAGGACTTACCGGTCTGCAGTTTATACAATCGCTCACCCAGAAGCCAATGTTTATTCTGGTAACGGCCTATGAAAAGTATGCATTGGAAGGCTTTGAATTAGACGTTATCGATTACCTGGTAAAACCCGTACCCCTGCAACGATTTATAAAAGCCTGTAACAAGGCAAATGAATTGTACCAGCTGAAACAGAAAGCCCAGCAGCCGTCAGCTGCCGCCCCCGGTTATTTCTTTGTAAACGTAGACTACAGTCAGCTTAAAGTGGTGTTTGACGATATCACCTATATTGAAGGGTTGAAAGACTATATAAAAATTCACCTGAAAAGCAGTACCAAGGCCATTATTACAAGAATGAGCATGAAATCGCTGGAAGACGAACTGCCGCCGCAGCTCTTTATCCGCATTCATAAATCATATATTGTATCCGTAAAACACATCACCGCCGTAAGAAAAAACAGTGTCTTTATAGATGCTGCAGAACTGCCGGTTAGTGATCATTACCGTGAAACAATGAGCCTGCTCACGGGTAAAACTGGTACCTCATGAAGGGCATTACAGTAAAGCATATTCATCATTACAAATAAACCAAACAATGAAAAAAACAATCCAGTGGCTGCTATTGCCAGCGGCCGTTATCATGAGTCTTAGTGTTACAGCACAAACGGCCGATGAAGTCATTAACAAGTATATAGATGCCATTGGCGGCAAAGAAAAATTAAAGCAGATTACCTCTCTGTCGATGGAGGGTTCTGTGCAGGTGATGGGCAATGAAAATCCGACCACCGTAACCATTTTGAATGGTAAAGGATACAAATCTGAATCGCAATTTAACGGGCAGAAGATGATACAATGTTATACAGACAAGGGTGGCTGGACGGTTAACCCCATGAATGGCGGTAATGCCGAAGCCATGCCGGAAGACATGTACAATTCCGGTAAAGACCAGATAGATATTGGCGGCGCCCTGCTTGACTATGCTGCAAAAGGCAGCACCGTAACGCTCCAGGGAAAAGAAGGCAATGCTTACAAACTGGTGCTTACTACCAAGGACAAAGTTTCCACCACTTACCTGGTAGACGCCAATACTTACTACATCACCGCCGTAATGAAGAAAGGCAATATGATGGGCCAGCCGATTGATATTACAATAAATCTTTCCGATTATAAAAAAGCAGACAACGGCATCGCCCTGCCCTACACCATCAATACAGACCTGGGCGGACAGTTTGCACTAACTACCACTATCAAGAAAGTTGATGTAAACAAGCCTGTTGATGCGGCTGCGTTTGCAATGCCGAAATAGGAGTCAGTTCTTAGTTCTGCAAGTTTTCAGTTTTCAGTTTAAAGTTTTCAGTCCTTGTGCTGTCGAGGCAGTTCTTAGCGAAAGAGCAGCGATCCCCGTCTGACCCTTGGTCTGACGGGGTTGCACTAACAGCGACCTGCCTTAGAGGCCCAAGCATCGATTTCCTCCTTCGCCTTCTTCGAAGCCAAAGCTGCGATCCCCGTCTGACCCCTGGTCTGACGGGGTTGCACATGCAGCGACTGGCCTAATCTTTATCATCAGCGATTTCCTCCTTCGCCTTCTTCGAAGCCAAAGCAGCGATCCCCTTCTGACCCTTGGTCTGACGGGGTTGCACATGCAGCGACATGCCTCATAGGCCCAAGCATCGTTTTCCTCCTTCGCCTAAAGCGGTCAGACCAAGGGTCAGACCGTTGTGGCTTCCCTTGCGCCGCCTTTTAACTTTTAACTTTTGACTTTTAAATTCATCTCGTCGCAAGATTTCTCCCAATGGTCTCATTTGCCTCCAATACCATTTTACCGGCAACTAGTTTTGCGCCATCAAAAAACAACCGTTATGAAAAAATTGATGGCCTTCCTTCTCTTCTCCGCGCTGCTGCAACAGGCAGTAGCCCAAATGCCCGCCGGTGTACCCAAAGGACCAGGCGGCCCCGTACCCAATATGGGCCATATTTATGGTAAGGTGACAGACAGCGCCGGCAAACCCCTCAGCGATGTGTCTGTAGTAATATTGCAACCCCGCACCGATGCCGCTACCAGGAAAACAAAAGACGTTTTCTTGAAAGGCGCCACCACCAAAAGCAACGGTGAATTTAATTTTGAAGAATTACCCGTTACCCTGCCCCTGAAATTGAAAATATCCATCAGCGGCTATGATGCTACGGAACAGACGATATCATTTCGGCCGGCGCCAGGCAGCGCGCCATCGTTCGACAAAGACCTTGGAAAGATAAAATTATCTACTGCCATTGCACAACTGGCCAATGTAACCGTTACCGCCAATAAACCCCTGGTAAGGTTAGATGCCGATAAGAAAGTATTTAACGTAGAGAAAAATATTGTAAGCGCCGGCGGCACCGCCCTGGATGTAATGAAGAATGTACCCTCAGTAAACGTAGATATTGATGGCAATGTAAGCCTTCGCAATAGTGCACCGCAGATTTATGT
>DATJGC010000130.1:0-4172 GCA_035495345.1 Chitinophagaceae bacterium
TACCGTCTTCTTTCGAAAACCCGGTAGTGATCATGTTTGTTATAGTAATGCTGATACTGCTGCTCATCATTGCATTGCTGAGTAATTTGTTACTGGGTGTAGCACAGGTAAAAGCACATCGTGAAAAAGAGAAGGCAGACGCCAGCAAACTGCTGCCACCCGCCATCATTGCCTGCCTGTTGCTGGGTAACCCCGCGTTTTCGCAGTCGGCTGCCAGCACCATTTCAACAACCAGCAGCAGCAGCTGGGGCATTAGCGGTTTGTCTACAGAAGCCTTTTATTTAATGGCCTCGGTTTTATTTGTAGAATTACTGGTTATATTTCTGTTGCTGATGAACGTTAGGGGATTGCTGCGGGCAGAAAAGCAGGCAACAGTAACACGGAGAAGCGTAATTGCCTGGAAACAGCAATGGGCCAGCTGGTGGACAAAGCTAAACCAGTTCAGACCCGTGGAGAAAGAGGCTGATATTGATCTGGGTCACGATTACGACGGTATACGTGAGCTCGACAACCGGCTTCCGCCCTGGTGGCTGTATGGATTTTACCTTACCATTCTTACCGCCGGTATCTATCTCTATCGCTTTCATGTATCGCACACGGGCCCATCCTCAGAACAGGAATATGTAACCGCCATTGCCAAGGCAGACAGGGAGGTAAAGGAATACCTGGAGAAGAAAGGCGACCAGGTAGATGAGAATACCGTTGCCATGTTAACCGCTGCAGAAGAGTTAGCAGAAGGCAAGGCCATCTTTATGCAGTCTTGCGTGGCCTGTCATAGTGAAGGCGGCGCGGGTAGTGTAGGACCCAATCTTACAGACGATTACTGGCTGCATGGCGGTGATATCAAAAGTATCTTCAAAACCATCCGCTACGGTGTAAATGCCATGCCGCAATGGCAAAACAATTTCTCCAATAAGCAGATTGCAGAGTTGGCCAGTTATGTAAAATCTTTGAAAGGCACACATCCGGCCAATCCAAAACCTCCACAGGGCGCTTTATTTAACGAAGAGGGTAACACAAAGAATACTACAGACAGCACAAAAAACAATAGCAGACAAATTAGTGCAGTGCCCGCAAAATAAAAGGTATGAAGGATCTATCGAGTAATGGCCTGCCCCTGCCCAAACCTGTTAAGGAATCATTCCGTGACAGGCTGGCCACGGTTGACGCCAAAGGAAAAAGAAAATGGATTTTTGCGCAACAACCCTCCGGGCGTTTTTATACCATCCGCACCATAGTTAGCGTCGGCTTTTTCCTGTTGTTTTTTGCGCTCCCCTTTATACGGGTCAATGGCCGCCCCTTGTTCCTGTTCAATATACCGGAAGCGCGTTTTATTATTTTTGGAAAAATATTCTGGCCCCAGGACTTTTTCATCCTGGGCCTTACCATGATCACCTTTATCGTTTTCGTGGTATTATTTACCGCGGCTTTTGGCCGGTTGTTCTGTGGCTGGGTTTGCCCGCAGACCATCTTTATGGAAATGCTTTTCCGCAAGCTGGAATACCTGCTGGAAGGCAATGCGGCCAATCAGCAGGTATTGAATAAAAGCCCGTGGACGATAAAAAAGATACGTATTAAATTAACCAAACACCTGGCGTTCTTTTTACTCGCCTTTATTATTGCAAACTTTTTTCTTTCTTACATCATTGGTATGGATGGGCTGCAGAAGATCATTCGGGAGCCAATAGAACAACATACCGCTGGCCTGTTGTCTATTTTGCTGTTCTCAGGCGTCTTTTACGCAGTGTATGCATGGTTCAGGGAGCAGGCCTGCACGGTGGTTTGTCCGTATGGACGCTTACAGAGTGTATTGCTGGATCGTAATTCTATGATAGTGGCGTATGATTACAAACGCGGCGAACCACGCGCCAAATACAGCAAAAAAAAGGAGCCCGCGCCAGCACACGGAGATTGTATTGATTGTTTTAAATGCGTAAAGGTTTGTCCAACGGGCATAGACATACGCAATGGTACGCAGATGGAATGCGTAAGTTGCACCGCCTGCATAGATGCTTGCGACAGCATTATGGATGCCGTTGGCCGTGAGCGCGGCCTCATCCGGTATGCATCCGAGAATGGCATCGCCGCAGGCAAGAAATTACAGTTTACGGGCCGTATGCAATTTTACAGCGTTGTTTTGCTGTTACTGGCCGGCCTGCTCAGCTTCCTGTTAATCACCCGCAAGAATGTAGACGGTACAATAGTACGCGCGCCGGGCATGTTGTACCAGGAACGTGGCACCGACAGCATTTCTAATCTTTATACTATCAAGATCATCAATAAGACCCTGCAGGATCTTCCTTTGCGTTTGCAACTGGAAAATGCGCCGGGAAGAATTATTGAAGCAGAAGGCAAGGCAATAGATGTAAAGAAGGAAGGACAAGGCCTGGGTTCATTTTTTATAGTATTGCCAAAATCATTTGTTACGAAGCGGAAGCTTGATCTCATGGTTGGACTGTACCAGAACAACCAACGTATCAGTACAGCAGGCACCACCTTCATGGGCGCATTCAGTAAATTTTAAAAAGTATTACAATGAGCTGGGGACATAAATTAACCATAACCTTTGCGGTCTTTGCCATTATGATGGGTTATATGGTGTACCGGAGTTTTGGTAGCAATTTCGAATTGGTGGAAAGTGATTATTATAAAACCGAATTGCGCTACCAGGAAACCATCAATGGCATGGCCAACGCGGCAGCGCTGAGCCAACTGCCGGTGGTACAGCAGCAAAATGAGCACCTGCAGTTACAGCTACCGCCGGAAATGAGTAACCAGCTGGTGACGGGTAAGTTAATGGTATACTGCGCCTATGATGCGCGGAAAGACCGTCAGTATGTGTTGGCTACAGATAAGAACGGCACGCAATGGTTTCCGCCGCTTGCAGGTACGGGTGTGTATACCGTTAAACTCTCCTGGCAGGCCAACGGCAAAATGTATTATAATGAGCAACCCCTAAAATTGCCATAATATGCTTCCCATTGTAATGGCAGGTTTTACCCTGGGCTTTGCCGGTAGTATACATTGTATTGGTATGTGCGGGCCGCTCAGCATGGCCTTGCCTACGGCGCATTTGCGCACTACGGGAAAAATTATTTCTTTGTTGCTGTACCAGCTGGGGCGCATAATTACATATTCATTGCTGGGGCTGGTATTTGGTGTAGTGGGCAAAAGTATTTACCTGGCAGGTTTTCAACAATGGTTCTCCGTTACACTGGGTGTATTGCTTTTACTGCTTGCCTGTCTGCAACTATTGAAAACCGGGCATCTGCGCATAAGCTTTTTACAGCCTGCTTATAACCGATTATCCCGCATGATGAATGGTATCCTCAGCCACCTGCGCGGACCGCATGCTTTTTTGTTACTGGGTATGGCCAATGGATTATTACCCTGCGGACTGGTGTACATTGCCCTGGCGTCTACGCTCGCCATGCCGGCGCTAAAAGATAGTATCGCATTCATGGCCATGTTTGGCGCAGGCACGTTACCGGCCATGATGCTGTTGGGTTTTGGTCTGCAGTCTTTCAAACCAGGTTGGAGAAATAACTTTAGAAAAATCATTCCCTACTTTGTTGCCATTACCGGCTTGGTGCTGCTGCTGCGTGGGCTTAACCTGGGCATAGGTTTTATTAGTCCGAAGCTGACCGGCAACGGGCCAGTAACCATTGAATGCCACCAATAGCACCTTGCGCTGATCTTCAAAAAGTTTTTAATGATGAAGTCTGCCTGTCCTGGTAACCAAATTCTTCATCTTCTTTCAATTCTCTTCCGGTAAAGCCTGCGTTCTTTATGATATGGTAAAACAATACAAACAGCATCACGGGCGATAGCAGGAGCATCATCCAGGCCAGTGGAAAGAGCGCATCAAACCCAAGCAGGATGCAGTATACCAGCAGGTAGCCAGTGGCCAGCGCAACGGATAACTTGTTTTTCTGAAACATAGAAAGTGTTTTAAAATAATTCTGTAAAAACCATACCAGTTACAAAGCTCATCTTATAAAAATTGCGTGAGCAGCACTCCGCCATCACTCAGGCAGGCGATGACGATGCTGGTCTGTCAAGATGCAGCGTCATCTGCACAAGGCTTTTGCTGAAACCCGCTTTTTCATAGGCCTGGATGGCCGGCTGGTTATCGCAATACACATCCAGCTGCAGGTCGTACACCTTTTGTT
>DATJGC010000131.1:0-12189 GCA_035495345.1 Chitinophagaceae bacterium
CAAGATTCACTTCTCACACAGCTATGTGTGATTGCAACCTCCAATCGTTTTAATCAATTTAAAATTAGACTTTTATGCACATCCTATTCTGGATCTTCAGATCTCGGACCAATCGTCATGGGTTAGCATTGTAAGCTTCCCCAAAAATAGTACGTTTTAAAAGTGGACAAAAAATGTAACTTTAAAACATCAAAAATGAAAAAGAGCAAATTTACTACGACACAAATTGCCAGCATTCTCAAGGAGTTTGACAATGGCAAATCAGCTGAAGAGATCACCCGTGATCACGGGGTAAGCAAAGCCTCATTATATAAATGGCGTCAACGTTACGGTGGTATGGAAGCCTCTGAACTAAAACGGATAAAAGATCTTGAGGAAGAGAATGCCCGCTTAAAACGGATGTATGCCAACCTGGCGATGGAACTTGATACGGCCAAATACATCATCGAAAAAAAGCTTTAAAGCCTTGCGAGAAAAGAAGGATTATTGATGAGCTCCGTAAAGAACGGCCCAAAGACATCAGCAAGGCGTGTCGCATATTACAGTTAAGCAGAAGCAATCTGCAGTATCGTTCGGTCAAGAATGATGTGGCAGTTATCGATCAATTATCAAAAGTTGCCAATGCAAACCCCTTTGAAGGTTTTTGGAAGTGCTTCGACCGAATCAGAAACAGTGGCACGGTTGTCAATCATAAGCGGCTGCTTCGTGTGTACAGGCAACTGAAACTAACGCATCGGCGCAAGATTAAAAAACGTTTGCCAGCCAGGGTAAAAGAGCCTTTAGAAGTACCAGGCAGTTTTACCCAAACGTGGAGTATTGATTTTATGAGTGATGCACTAAGCAATGGAACCAAGTTCAGAACGTTTAATGTCATCGATGACTATAACAGGGAAGTGCTTTTTATTGAAGTGGATTACTCCTTGAAAAGTAGTCGGGTAATCTGGGTGTTAAGGCATTTAATAAACCGCTATGGCAAGCCACAAAAAATACGCATGGACAATGGACCTGAATTTGTAGCCAAATTAGCGCAAGCCTGGAGCGAGGGCAATGGTATAGGGTTTAAATATATCCAGCCCGGGAAGCCTACTCAAAATGCTTATATCGAAAGATTTAATAGAACCTATAGAAGAAACATCCTTGATGCCTATCTGTTTGATAACATCGATGAAGTAAGAGAATCAACACAAATGTGGGTGGATGATTACAACAATGCCCGGCCGCATGACAGCCTCGGTGGGATCTCCCCCAGGGCGTATAGAGAAAGAAATCTACCAACGATGGGGCTGCGTTCCGCTTCGGCTACGCCTCCGCTACACTCCGCCCCATCGTTGGTTATGGAAAAGTCTCCATTTAAACAGTACTAAAAAGGGGAAGCTTACAGGAACCCAAGTATTTTATATATTCTTAAGGCTAAGGACACGACTTGGACTATCTATCATTATCAATATTATATACGTTGGGAAACCGACTTTTATCACTACTTTGACAACCCTACCGTCGACAGCGTTAATATGGAAAGCGTACGACCACAAAAACTGGATTGGCAGGCATATATTAAAAACTTAAAACTGGATAGTCTTTGGGATTTACAAACAGAAAGTTCAATAAAGGGAAAACATTTTGCAGTCGATGATGGCTACAGATGCTTACTGGAGCTTAGCGACAAAGGAAGGTATAAATATCTATTCTATACTATGCCAGAATATTTTCAGGACAAAGATATTAATCATAAGAAGTTTACAGAATTTAAAAAGAATTTGGTTGACCCAATTATTTATAAAGGAATGCGGAATCCCTAACTTTGCACAGCACACAACATGCGGTTTGCTGCCAGACTGGCGGAACGTTGGAGCAACTGGCATCGGTCCGCCAATCAGCTTTTGTTTGGTGCGAACGTTTAGTAAAATGTTTCGTTATAAATTAGTTTACTTTTAGTAACCGAGTTCGTACCCGGGCAGACGGAACAAAGAGGCCAACCCGGCAGCAAGCCGTGGACGTTAGCTGTAATTCATTTGACCATGTCAGTCAATCTAGAAATAGAATCAGTTTTTAAGATCACAAATCGTGGACATTATGTAATCGCAAAGCTGGTTGACCCAAAACAAATTTTCTACATCACTAAAAAATCCTTTTTAGATGGTATTGAACTTGCTGAATATTTTGACATTCCGAGATCGCTTGACGAAAATGGAGATCAAAGAGATATTGTTCTTTTGCATCTGAAGAACCCTGAAGATGCGACAAAATTAATTCCAAACTCCATTGTTGAACTTATACCGGGCGACAAATTGCATCTTCTTGAACCCTGGCATTTGTTAGTAGACCCTGATCCGGGCCTTGGACAAGAATTATATAAAGAGATTTCTAAAAATCATATTCTTTACGGTGAAAAAGTAAATGCTATTGCCCGTCGACAAGATAACGACGACGTTTTATTTGAATTAGTAGACAGGAAAAATAAATACGCTATTGTCCATTTAACATGGAAATCCAAAATAGAAAACGATTCAGGTTTTCCAAGAACCGAAATATTCAATAACTGGCTTGACCTATATAATGAAAGAATTGTTGCAGATCACGACTTGTTTAATTCGTAGTTCAAGCTCGACCAATGTTGAATATTACCCTTATTATTGTACTTGGTCAAATGCCTGCGTGTATGATTGAACTCTTCACCATTCTGGGCTGTTCACGTAACGAAAGTTAATTCCAGCAACATAATTGGCAATTCAAGAATTACGAATTATGATATGACAAGGTCAATCGTTGACCCCGGAAACTTTTATTTTTTTGACTACATCGTGGAAATAAGTTGGTGACCAGATATCCAGCACCCGGGCATCCGGGATGAATTTTACAATATCCTCGCGTAAAATTCCCGTACCTACTTCATGCTTGCTCCATCCTAATGATTATCTTAGCAATTGCCGGGTATTTGCTTAATCGGTTTGCTAATAATAAGAAATGAAATACTTAAGAAAACTTTGGATTAGAGTAGTGGTTAGTTTGATTGCAGGTGGAGCTGCGAATGAAATATTGTTCCTGTCTACAGGTGATCCTACAAGGTCAAGAGAAAATGAGGGAAGCGAGATTACCCTTGCTGCCGCCGTTGGAATATTTATTCTTTTAACAGTACTAACATCAGCCGTACCTGCAAACCAAAATCAAAAATTAAAATAATTTCTTTTTCAGGACGAGCAATGAATTCCAGCCCTGCAACAAGCCCTGCGCGTTGGCAGTAATTTTACAGGACTCCTCAAGATAAAATTCTTCACACTATTATTCCCGATGTAAGCTCCGCTCTTTCAACAATATTTACATGACTATTACTTTGCGGCAGTCTTTTTCAGCAAAGCCAATAATTTTTTCGCTGCTTCTTCGCTGCTGGCAGGGTTCTGCCCCGTGATGAGCATACCGTCTTCCACCACATAAGAACTCCAGTCGGTACCCCTGGAATACTGGCCACCCCTGGCTTTCAATTCATCCTGCAGCAGGTACGGTACTATGTTGGTTAATTGCACGGCTTCTTCTTCGGTATTGGTAAAACCGGTCACTTTTTTCCCTTTCACCAAGGGCTCGCCGTTTTTATCTTGAACGTTCAACAGCGCAGATGGGGCATGGCACAAGGCCGCTACCGGCTTGCCATCGGCCCAAAAATTTTGGATCAACGCAATGGAATTTTTGTCCTCATAAAGATCCCACATCGGCCCATGGCCGCCAGGATAAAAAACGGCATCAAAATCTGCGGCTTTCACGTCAGCCAGTTTTTTGGTATGTGCCAGTTTTTCTTTCAATGCAGTATCTGCACTGTATCTTTTGGTGGCGGCTGTTTGCGCATCGGGTGCTTCGCTTTTTGGGTCAATGGGTGGCTGCCCTCCTTTGGGCGAGGCAATCGTAATGTCTACGCCATTATCAGCCAGGGTGTAATAGGGCGCGGCAAACTCTTCTATCCAAAAACCGGTTTTCTTGCCGGTATTGCCTAACGCGCTGTGAGATGTAAGTACAAATAAAACTTTCATGATGAGGATGATTTAATAGTGATCAATGAACATTGTTGATAGTTTGCATTACGCTTCAACAATCATTTTACCGGTATTGTTTCCTTTAAACAAACCCAGTAATGCGTTCGGTAAGTTTTCAAAACCATGTTCCAGGGTTTCAGTCGTTTTTAGTTTTCCCTCTTTAAGCCATTGCGCCAGGTATTGAAGACCCTCAGGAAACTTATCTTTAAAATCGCCAACAATGAAGCCCTGCATCAAAACACTCCTGGTGAGTAAAATGGGTTGTATTCTTGGCCCCATGGGTGTTTCTGTGCTATTGTAAAAGGCAATTTGTCCGCACAAAGGAATACGCGCATGAAAGGCAATGTTTTGAATGACTGCATCAGATATTTCACCGCCCACATTATCAAAATAAATATCAACTCTTTTCGGACAGGCGGCGGCAATAGCCTTGTTCATATCAGGAGTTGTTTTATAATTGACGGCCTCATCAAATCCAAACTCCTTTTTCAGCAACTGCACTTTCTCGTCAGTGCCGGCAATACCCACCACATGGCAGCCCTGTATTTTGGCAATCTGCCCTACCACAATGCCTACTGCACCGGCCGCGCCTGAAACAACTACCGTTTCGCCGGCTTTCGGTTTTCCAATATGCATTAATCCAAAATAGGCAGTCAACCCGGTCATACCCAGCACCCCAAGGTAAGCACTGGCAGGTGCGAGGCTTGTGTCTATCCTGGTGGCTTCCTTCTCATTGGCAACAAATTTCTGTTGCCAGGGGAAATGGCCCGTCACCACATCTCCTTCCTTAAATTGTTCGGATTTGCTTTCCACTACTTCGCCAATAACGCTTCCGGTCAGTGGTTTACCGATTTCAAAAGGAGGTATATAGGATTCCGCATCGTTCATCCGTCCACGCATGTAAGGGTCAACAGAATAGTACAGGCCCTTCAGTAAAAGCTCACCACCCTTTAGCGCCGGAATTTCCACCGCGTTCATCCGGAAGTTTTCACTGACCGGTAATCCTTTTGGCCTTGCTGCAA
Source organism: Chitinophagaceae bacterium (assembly GCA_035495345.1). GTDB lineage: Bacteria > Bacteroidota > Bacteroidia > Chitinophagales > Chitinophagaceae > JACMLD01. The sequence goes on from DATJGC010000131.1 coordinate 5,045, forward strand.
GTACAATTTGTTGGGTTGTCATTTTTTTTACTTTAGTGTAGCAGATAATTTACGCGGGGTTTTTGTCAATCTTCTATTGCAATAAGTTCTTTCAACTTTATTTGAAAGCTACGCTACCATAAGCCCTGGCAAAATGTATCCCTTACAGGTTCTCAGGTATCAATAACAGTGCTAAGAAAATAAAGTTGCACAAAACGCCCCGGTTTCAACAACGCCACCACTTATCAACCAACCTAATCCTACAAAAATTCATCAGACTTCAGGGCTAAAGTACCTAACAAATCGACTGCGGCCGTTGGTTTGCTGCCTCGCCGATTGAAACAAACAATGTGAAGGTTTGACTCATTGCTGTCCGATTAATAATTTCTATTTTTTTATGAAACGCTTTGTGCGCACGGCTTTGTGACTGGTACTCGGAGAATGGAGCTTACTAAGGCTATTTAGACAACAGCACCTGCAAAAGCCGCCTTCGTTTTATCAATGCGCCAATTAATCTTTATGGAATTGATGAACCTTCGGTTTTCCGTGAGCTTTGTACTACAGCTCAACCATGCAATGGCTGAAATGCTTGCTGCAGCACAGTTGTAGCCCAAAAGTAAAACACAGCGGCGTTGCGGGTGAGAAGCCCGGCCGGCTTTGAGGCCGATCACTTAAAAGATTACCAGGGCAACAGTGGTTTTTACCGCTTTCTTTTATGAACTGTATACTGGCAGACAGTTCAGTTTTTTATGTTGCTATTCCTTTGCATCATAAAAACCAACAACAATGAAAGTCTCTATTGACAATGCAAACAAAGAGAAAAGCGCATTTGCTTCTTTTAACGCGGAAGCAGAAACTACCGCTCATCTTTACGGCCGCCTGTTCATGATACTGGCCTTTGTATTACTATCAGCCTGGGCAGGTGCACAACCCAATAGCACTAAACTGGTGAATGTGAACCAGGAGGGTGTTATACTTGATGGCTATGACCCTGTAGCCTTTTTTACAGACCATCGCCCCGTGAAAGGAGACCCTCAATTCCGTTTTACTTTTGAAGGCGCCACTTATTATTTTGCTTCCAAAGAACATGCTGATCTGTTTGCGGCAAACCCACAGCAGTACAAACCTCAATTTGGCGGCTACTGTGCCTATGCAGTTTCGTTGGGCCGGGTAGCACCCATTGACGTAAACACCTTTTCCATTGTAGATGGCAGGCTTGTGCTACAGCACAATGAAAGAGCGGTGAATGGCTGGAACAAAGATGTGCAGGGCAACCTGCAACGCGCAGACAAATATTGGCCGGCTGTAGTGGCCAGTGGTGGAAAGCAAATAATTACGGAGGAAGAAAAGAAATTTCTCAATAACACAGATCCTGCCGGCGTAACCCTCCAGGGGTATGATGCGGTGGCTTACTTTACAGACAATAAAGCAATAAAAGGTAACCCCGCCTACAATGCCCGCTACAATGGCGCCACCTATTGGTTTGCCACCGAAGAACATGCTTCGCTTTTTAAAGATAACCCGGACAAATATGCCCCGCAATATGGCTCGTTTTGCGGCTATGCCATGAGCCTTGGCAAACTACGGCCCATTGACCCCAACATTTTTCAGCTGGTGAACGGAAGACTGATACTGCAGCATACACAAGATGCCTATGTTCAGTTTAATAAAGACGTAGCCGGTAACACCGCCAGGGCCGATGCATACTGGCCGAAGGAAGTAAAAAAACATGCGGGGAAGAAGATCAGGTTCGATAAACCAGCAAAGCCCGCCGCCGTTATTGCGGCTGCTGATAAATAAGCGCAAGAGGTCATGTACACAACCATAATAAAAAATTAAAAACCAGGTAAACCCATTACACACTGACAAACGATTATAAAAATGAAAACAATGCTTTTATTTATCCTGCTGCTGTCACTCCAGTATGCAGGCAAGGCACAGCTGGTGACCAGCAGGTCAATCACGCTGGAGGCCGCCAAAAAAATAGCCGCCGAAGCGGTAAAATATGCCAAGACCAACAATGCACCCGGTGCAGCCATTGCCATTGTAGACGCGGGCGGAAACCTGCTGTACCTGGAAAAGCTCGACAATACTTTTCCGGCGGCCGCAGAAGTAGCTATCAAAAAGGCCAATACGGCAGCACTCTTCAGGGCACCTTCTTCAAAACTTGAGAACAGCATCAACGGCGGAAGACAGGCATTGATTACCGTTGGCCATACTTTTTTGCAGGGTGGATTGCCCATTCTAGTTGATGGACAGGTGGTAGGTGCTATTGGCATCAGCGGAACAGCCAGCGCGCAGCAGGATGAAGACATGGCCATTGCTGCCGCTAAAATATCTATCTGAGAACATTGAAACAGTGTAACATTAGACTTACAACAATGAAAAAAATATTTTTGCTTGCGCTGTATTGCTGGCAGCTGACAATAGTACTTGCACAGGAAACCAGGCAGTTAACCACAGCAAGGCCAGACGCTGTAGCAGATCTCACCACGGAGCAGGGCGCTGCACTGCTGAACGCTCAATGGTTTGTACAACCTGCACGCATTGTAGATGCCAGTTTCCGCCTGCCCGGTGCATCTGCAACAGACAATATGCTTTTGTACCCCACCGGCGCAACTGTAAAAACACATACCATTCAGCCACAAATAAATGCACCTGACTTTGATAAACGTTTTATACCCGTTGCTGCCAATAGCCTTGCCATGCGTAAAGGAATGGGGCTTGTGTCTCTTGCCTGGTATAAAGTAGAACTTACAATACCAGCGCTGGTTGGGCAACTGTCTACCAATGGTGCAGTAGCCGTATTTGAAGCAGTGGTGGATGACTATAGTGAAATCTGGGTAAACGGCCGTCAAATGCATTCTCCTGGCCAAACCGGCAATGGCGTTATTGCAGGGTACAATAATATAAATCGCGTGGTGCTTAGCCAGCATGCACAACCGGGCGATCATTTTTCCATCGCTATTTTAGGGATTAACGGCCCGCAGGGGATGATACCAGATAACTACATCTGGATTAGAAGCGCCGTGGTTGATTTTTATACATCGTGGCCGGTAAAAGAAGATTGGAAAAACGTGGGCAGCATCTATGCGTTTGATACGGCACTAAATAGTATCATTACACCCAATAGCCCGATAGAAAAACTGGCCGATGGATTTTCTTTTATTGAAGGACCCGTCTGGCATCCGGATGGCTTCCTGCTGTTTAGTGATCCAAATAACAATACCATTTACCGGTATGACCCTTCCAACCATAATGTAACTGTTTACATGAGCCATAGTGGTTACACAGGCGCTAATATCAGTCAATATCCGCAGCCGGGTAGCAACGGACTGGCTATTGATAAAGAAGGAAGGCTGATTGTTGACCAGCATGGTAACCGGCGGGTAATACGTCATGAAAAAAAAGGGCCGGTAACAGTGCTGGCGGATCGGTTAGATGGAAAACGGCTGAACAGTCCAAACGATATTGTTCTTAAGAGCGATGGAACTATTTATTTTACTGACCCTCCCTACGGACTACCCCATTTTTATGAAGACACTGGAAAAGAACTTTCTTTCTCCGGCGTATTCATGATAAAGGAAGGGAAACTTACGTTGCTGGCTAAAGACCTGGGCGGACCAAACGGGCTCGCTTTCTCTCCTGATGAAAAATATCTTTACGTAACAAATTGGGATAACCGCCACCCATGACTTTTTACCTTTTTCCCTGGGAAATGCTTCATCCAGTTTGTCTGGACAAAAAAATTCCTTTCCCTGCATAACAATTTCGCAGGGTGTGCCCTTGCTATCGTATGCTATGTTTTCCAGCACTTCCTTGCGGTCTACATAAGAGAGCATCCGCATTTTGTTGTGCACTTCTTCTGAACATGCCACCACCATTGAATACCGGACATTGAGGGTTTCGGTAATAAACTTGGTGAGCTCCCGGAAATAGTCCTTCCCTATAAAAGACGCGGTGGCTTTTGATATTGCAAGCAAAATATCTTCCTCATTTTTTTGATGGCCGATGGCGCGCACCATTCTGCAGAGGTATTCTCTATCTTCCAGTGCAAGAAAAATATCCGTTGTTTCTATTGCAGCAAACAGCCCGGTCTTATTACGTTGTTCTGTTGCTGTAACAATCTTTTTCTCCTTCTTTAGCTTTTTCCAGAACAACGGCCAGTCTGCCCCTGGGCCAGACGGATGAAGGTAATTGGCCTGCATCTGGATAAGCTCTTCCTCCAAATAACCCGTCATTTTGCAAGCCATATCATTTACCTGAAAAATGCAGCCATTTGACTCAATCCAGAAAATAGCTTCATTAACGTTTGCCAGTGCAGACGAATAAAGAAGCAGTTCTTTACTGGATTGGGTGGCCGCCGTATTAACCATAGTTGTATTAACTGAAACGAAGATTACGAAGTATTGAAATTCAAACTACTATCCACTATAATGTGTCACCGGCAACAATCAGGTACTGTTAGCGCTTACACTAGTTCCTTATGTGGTTACACCGGTAAGACCGAACCAACTGCAATACCCGTTAACAATGAAGAGAACATCAGCCAGGGCCTGCCAGAAACCATTGACCGGGCGATAAAAAACTGGCTTATCCCCCATTCGCGGAACTCCTGGATAAATAATCAATCTTCAATTACCAGGGAATTTGAGTGCAAATTAAAATAATTTTAGAAAATACAGTGTAATTACAGCCTGGGCCCAATTTACATGCATCTGCAAAAGACATGCACTATGTGCGATGCCAGCCATCGGCCCACAGCCATTGTACTAAGAGAACAAAACTAACCCTGCTGGAAATGGCAAATAAATATTTGTTTTACTAATATCATATAAATATGCGCCTGATGTTAGCTTTGTTACTACGGTAAATACATTTCCCTATTGAGCGCATGACCAGCACCCCTTTCACAGATAAAAAAACCGCGATGTTAAAAGACAAGTTTATACAATACATTAAGGAAACGATACCCCAATTTACCGTGAGCGAATCCGGTGTTGACAGAATTATTGATTCATTTGAAGAAATGACGCTTGGAAAAGGAGAATACCTTTTAAAACAGGGAAAAATCAGTGGCTATTATGTGCTATTGAGCGGCCATATGAGAGGGTATACTTTTAATGGAGAAGGTATAGAGATTACGACCGACTTTTACGCAGGAGAAAGAGTGGTATTTGACGGCGCGTCCTTTTTCCTCCGGCAGCCGTCTGAGGTAAATATTGTTAGCCTGAGCGAGTGCAAAGGCTATTACACCAACTATGATAAATTGAATGCAATTTTTCATGAAGTACCTGAGTTCAGAGAGTTTGGCAGGGCCATACTGGTAAAAGAATTTGTGATGGCCCAAAAACAAAAACTCGCCCTCTTTAGTAAATCTGCCGAACAACGATATTTAGAAATTATGCAACAAGGGAATGATCTTTTGCAGGTGGCCCAGCTCAGACATATTGCTTCCTTTCTGGGTATTACCGATACATCATTAAGCCGTATCAGGCGTGAATTAGCGAAAAAGTAAGGTGCTTCATTTTACGGGGCCCTTGTAACTTTTAATTACCTGTCATACGGCAAGTCATTACTTGCCATAGGCCAAGCCCTTTGCGGATGGGATATGCTTCCTTTGCGATATACAATTGACCATCAATGAAGCAAAAACCACCTGCAGCGTATTGCACAATGCCGTCTCTTCAATTTCAGTCAGCACCCAGGCTTAGAGTCTTCTAAAAGAAAGTGACAGTATGCTATTGATATTTTAATGAACCAGAAAATAAATTTTATGCTGGAACTACCTTTTTATATATACCTCTTATTTGCAGCAAGTGTAATCACCGCAGCAATCATTGTACTCTACGCTATTAAGTTTGAAAAGCGTTTTACCATTGTTATGTTGGGCTGGTTGCTGCTGCAAACCTTGCTTAGTTTGTCAGGGTTTTACACAGCTGTTCAGACTGGCCTTCCCCGCCTCCCTTTATTAATTGCGCCTGTATTGGCATCCATCCTCAGCATCTTCTTCATTGGCGGCAGGCGCTTTCTCGATAGTCTTAACATAAAAACATTGACGCTGGTACACATTGTAAGAATTCCGGTTGAGATAGTATTATACGGACTGTTTGTTCACAAAGCGATACCAGGATTAATGACTTTTGAGGGAAGAAATTTCGACATTGTATCAGGTCTTACTGCTCCGTTCATTTATTATTTTGGATGTATAAAGAAAAAAGTCGGCAAACAAGGGTTGCTGCTTTGGAACATTCTTTGTTTACTTTTATTATTCAATATCATTGTTAACTCGTTATTGTCTGCCCCCTCACCCCTTCAAAGGTTTGCATTTAACCAGCCAAATATAGCCTTTCAATTTTTTCCTTTTGCACTCTTACCGTCTTTCATTGTACCATTGGTGCTGCTCGCGCATATGGCAGCCATCCGCCAACTTTCACTAAAAATAAAAAAGAATCAATAGCATGAAAAAGAAAATACTCATTACGCTGGCTGCAGGAAAAACGGGCTTCGCCACCTCGTCAATCCTTATGGAAAAAGGGTTCCCTGTTAAGGCGTTTGTTCGATCAAAAGGGCCTAAAGCACTGGAGCTTGAGCAAAAGGGCGCCGAACTGGTAATAGGCAACTTTAATGATGAAAACGCCCTGAGGCAAGCCCTGGTTGATGTAGATGCAGTATACTATTGTTATCCGTACAAAGCCGGCTTACCCACCGATATACAGTTATTTATCAGGCTGGCCAAAGCATCAAACATAAATACCATTGTGTTCATGGGACAAAGAATTGCAGACTTTGAAGATACCGGAAGTCTTTTAACCAATGAAATAAGACAAGCTTACGAGTTACTGCAGCAATCCGGCTTACAGGTTATCTACTTTGCACCAGGCTACTTTGCTGATAATATCTTTGTGGTGTCTGAACAGGTTTTGCAGTTAGGCATTATGCCTAATATATTCAAAACAGGAAAAAACCCATGGATTTCCATCTGGGATATGGCCCGTTGCATTGCGGCCTTGCTCATGCATCCTGCCCCCTATTATGGAAAAAAACTTTACCCAACGGGGCCGGCTTCAATGTCTGCTGCACAAATTGCCCGGATATTTTCTGATGTAAAGGGCAGCAAAGTAGCTATGATTACAATTCCTAACTGGCTTTTTTTAAAAGCAGAA
>DATJGC010000132.1:0-4243 GCA_035495345.1 Chitinophagaceae bacterium
CTCCAGTTCTTTTTTCAATACCAGCTCTCCTGGATGTATGGCCGCTATTTTCTCTGGAACTTTGCCGGCAAACAGAACGATATACAGGGTTTTGCCCAGGGTAATGTGCGCGATGGCAACTGGCTCACCGGTATACCTTTCTTCGACAGTAAAGTACTGGGCCTGGGCGACCAGGACAATATGCCAGACAGCATCAAACACAACAAAGCACACAATACACTCTTTGGCCTGCCCTTCCTGCTGGGCTTGATAGGCATGGTTTTCCATTACTTCAACAACCGCAAAGATTTCCTGGTGGCAGGGCTGCTCTTCTTCTTTACCGGGCTGGCCATTGTCTTTTATCTTAACCAGGCCGGCAACCAACCAAGAGAACGTGATTATGCCTATGTGGGGTCTTTCTATGCTTTTGCTATCTGGATTGGCCTGGGCGTATTGCAGGTAAAAGAATGGCTGCAAAATAAAATGAGCGCAAATATTGCCGGCATCATTTCCTTTGGCGTTTGCATGCTGGCTGTGCCTGTACTGATGGCGCAACAGGAATGGGATGATCACGACCGCGGTAAAAAAGTGCTGGCGCGTGATCTTGCCAAAGATTACCTCGAAAGCTGTGCACCCAACGCCATCTTGTTTACCTACGGCGATAATGACACTTATCCGCTCTGGTATGCACAGGAAGTAGAAGGCATCCGGCCCGATATCCGTGTTATCAATAACAGCTTGCTGGGTATCGACTGGTACATTAACCAGCTTCGCTACAAAGTAAACAGCAGCGATGCCATTGATGTTATCTGGGATGCAAAGAAAATAGAAGGCAATAACCGCAATTACGTTTACATTAACCCCCGCCAGGATCTTAGCCAGGAAACTTACTATGATGCCTATACGCTGATGAAGGATTTTGTGGGCAGCGATGACCCTGACAAACGTGTAACTACAGAAGGCGGAGAATCACTCAGCTATCTGCCTACCCGACGTTTAAAACTGCCGGTAGATGAAAACCTGGTGCGCGCCAACGGCACCATTACACCCAAAGACACCGTTGTTAGTGAAGTGGATTTTGAACTGCAAAAGAACAAGAACATCCTGTTCAAAAATGACCTGGCCATCATCAATATCATTGCCGCCAACAAATGGAAACGCCCCATCTATTTTACTGCACCTTATACGGCGCAGGAACTGGGCCTTTCTAATTATGTACGCAAAGATGGTCTCACCTACCGCCTGGTACCCGTAAAAAACAATACAGGTATCAACCTGGACTGGGTGGTGGATAAACTGCTGCACAAATTTGCCTTTGGAAGCGCCGATAAAAAAGGTGTTTACTTTGATGAACAAAACAGGGTACACCTTAACAGCATCCGCGGTGCATACGCAGACGGAGCCGCCGGCATGGCAGACCAGGGCCAGAAAGACGCTGCACGGAAGCTGTTAGACATGGCCGACCAGCACATACTGGAAGAAAATATGCCGTACGCCATGGTGAGCAAGAATAACCAGCACAATTATTTCACGCTCCGTTTCCTGGAAGCCTGTTTTAAGAGTGATTACAAGAAATTGTCTGACCATGTCTCAAAAGCATTGCACAAAGACCTGGAACAGCAAATGAAATATTACCAAACCCTGCCCGAAGGCAAACAGCAGGCCATGCAGCAGGAAATTCAGGGCACGCAGCAAATGATCCAGATGTTAACAATGCTGGAGGGGCAATACAAAGGCAGCACGCTTAGCAACAATAGCGAGCTGGACAAAATTATCGGTACTGCCACTGACAGTCCGCCCAAAGGCGAAAAACAACCGAAACCTTAGTAGAACAGTATATCTTTTAACACCCCGCCCCTGGCGGGGTGTTTTGTTAGAACCAATTTACCATTGTGTTGTTATCCAGTAATGCCGCACAGCAGCAGACGCACAAAAGCCGGAATATGGCTGCCTGTCTTTCCCGCAGTGCCCCGCCGCCAACCGCCGGGAACACCCAATGCAGATGAAATTATTTGATAAAACCGCAGTAGCAAAAGTTGTAAATTACAGTGTATGAGAGGTTATTTCTTTTCCAAGTTTGATCCCAGCCAGGACGGCAAAACAGCGTTCGACAAGCTGATGGATTTATTTATGCAGCTGCTCACCTACACCAGTGGTGATGTGGGCGAGGCATTGCAATGGCTCAATGAACTGGACCGCCAGTTTGAACTTACCAACCAGGACTATGGTATGGGTGATTTCATTGACGACCTGAAAGAAAAAGGATATATAGACGAAAACAAACAAACAGGTGAGATAAAGATTACCGCAAAGACGGAGCAGGGCATCCGCAAAAAAAGCCTTGAAGAAATTTTTGGCAAGCTGAAAAAAACCAAGCAGGGAGACCACAACACGCGTAAGCCCGGCCAGGGTGACGAGATAAGTCCTGACAGCCGCCCCTACCAGTTTGGTGATATGCTGGAGCAGATAGATTTTACAGAATCTATCCGTAATGCGCAGATCAACCACGGGGTGGAAAGCTTTTCCATGCAGGAAGACGACCTGCAGATTAGAGAAACGGATTTTAAATCCCAGACTTCCACCGTGCTGATGATTGACATCTCTCACTCTATGATTTTGTATGGTGAAGACAGGATAACGCCCGCAAAGAAAGTGGCCATGGCCCTGAGTGAACTGATAACCACCAAATATCCCAAAGACACCCTGGATATTGTAGTGTTTGGCAATGATGCCTGGCCGGTGGAGATCAAAGATCTTCCTTACTTACAGGTAGGGCCTTACCATACCAATACCATTGCCGGGCTTGAACTGGCCATGGATATTTTGCGCAGGCGCCGCAACCCCAATAAGCAAATCTTCATGATTACAGATGGCAAGCCCACCTGTTTAAAAGTTGGTAAGAAGTATTATAAGAACAGTTTTGGGCTAGACAGGAAGATTACTTCACGCTGTCTCAATTTGGCCGCGCAATGCAAGAAATTGAAAATTCCCATCACCACTTTTATGATTGCTTCTGACCCTTACCTTCAGCGCTTCGTCAATGAATTTACCGAGACCAACAACGGAAAAGCCTTCTTTGCTTCGCTTGACGGACTGGGTGCCTTTATTTTTAAAGATTTTGAAAGCGGGAAAAGAAAAACAGTGTACTAAACCCGCCGGCGTTGCTACCGGTCATGCTTAGGGTATTATTTAATCCCGGTAAGTGAATCGCTGCAAACAATGGCTTTTGCAGTTCAGCCAGCGTTCATCTATAGAGCTGCTGCAAACCAACTCAGCGAAAACGGCATCGTTTTTTGTGTTACGCACTGAATGAACTACCATTAACAATTGACAACTTAAATTATACAATGGACATTAAAAAAATCACCACCTTAGGCCAACTGAAGAAAAGCGGTTATAAGTCTTTGTCGGTAAAAGAAGAGATACGTACCAACCTGATAACAAAACTGCAGAACAAGGAATCAACTTTTCCGGGCATTATCGGGTATGAAGATTCTGTGATTCCTGATACAGAACGGGCATTGCTCAGCCAGCATAATATACTTTTTCTTGGCCTCAGGGGCCAGGCAAAAACGCGCATGGCCAGGCAAATGACAGAGTTGCTCAATGAATGGATACCCTATGTAGCTGGCAGCGAGATCAATGATGATCCTTTTCGGCCTATTTCCAAATATGCTATTGACCAGATTGCCGAGAAGGGTGATGATACCCCCATCGCCTGGTTACACCGCAGTGAAAGATATGGTGAGAAGCTGGCAACACCCGATGTAAGCGTGGCCGACCTTATCGGCGATATTGACCCCATCAAGGCGGCCAACCTTCGCCTGAGCTTTGCAGACGAACGCGTTATTCACTATGGCATCATTCCAAAAAGCAACCGCAGTATTTTTGTGATCAATGAAATACCGGATTTGCAGGCACGTATACAGGTGGCACTTTTCAACATACTGGAAGAAGGCGATATACAGATAAGAGGGTTTAAGCTTCGTTTACCACTGGACATCCTCTTTGTTTTTACTGCCAACCCTGAAGATTATACCAACCGTGGCTCTATTGTGACGCCCCTTAAAGACAGGATAGAAAGCCAGATACTTACGCACTATCCGAAAACGCTTGAAACATCACTTGCCATTACAGAACAGGAAGCAGATGTGCATGCAGATCAGAAAGAACGCGTTAAGATAAGCGACCTTGTAAACCGCCTTATTGAACAGGTAGCATTTGAAGCACGCAACAATGAATACGTTGATAAAAAGAGTGGCGT
>DATJGC010000133.1:0-7526 GCA_035495345.1 Chitinophagaceae bacterium
CAGGCATCTCTTTTTCCAAACCATGCATAGCGCTTACGCGCAATAAAATTATACACCGCATCGCGCAGGGGGCGCGGAACAATGATAAAACCATACAGTAAAGACCAGGCCCCACCCAGGTGTTTCAGCATTCTTAAGGCTGCGCCGGATTTGATGTACAATCTATCGCCTTCTACCAGCATAAAGGAGTTAAATGTACTGGCGGGTAACTGGTACTGTTTAAGGTAGGCCTGTCCTGCATTGCCCTGTAAGGAGCCAAAGAGGAATTGTTCCTGTTGATCCTGCCGGAGAATAAATTGAACGCTGGCATTGCAGAGATTGCAAACCCCATCAAACAAAACAATTTTTTTATCGGCAATTACTGGGGTCATAAAAAATAAACCAGCCTTGTGAGCTGGTTATATAACAAGGAAATAGCTGCTAAGTTTACTTAAGGTTATGGAACACCTTCTGCACATCTTCATCCTGCTCAATTTTATCCACCAGTTTTAACACCTCTTCGGCATCTGCTTCGTTCAGTTCTACGGTAACGGTAGGTATCCATTCCAGCTCTGAGCTGATCGGTGTAATGCTTTTTTCTTCCAGTGCTTTTTGCAGGCTGCCAAAATCTGTAAAGGCGCAACGCAGTACCAATACGGTCTCTCCGTTTTCGCCCGTGCCTTCACCCATTTCATCAAGACCGGCATCAATCAGTTCAAGTTCCAGGTCTTCTGCGTTGATGCCCTCATTTTTTAATTTGAAGACACCCATTTTTTTAAACTGGAAACTTACACTGCCACTGTTGCCCAGTGTGCCGCCGCCTTTATTAAAAATAGATTTTACATTGGCCACGGTGCGTACATGGTTGTCTGTGGCAGTTTCTACCAGAATAGCAACACCATGCGGTCCGTAGCCTTCATAAAGGATCTCATCATAATTTGTCATTTCCTTGCCCTGGGCACGTTTGATGGCCGCTTCTACACGGTCTTTGGGCATGCCCACGCTGCGTGCGTTCTGGAAGCAGCGTCTTAAGGCAGGGTTGGTGCCAGGGTCTGGGCCACCGGCTTTAACGGCAATAATAATTTCTTTTCCAATGCGCGTAAATTGCTTGGCCATCCTGTCCCAACGGGCAAACATGGTGGCTTTACGAACTTCAAAAATCCTTCCCATATAAGTAAACGATTGATAATGATGCGGCAAATTAAAACCTGTTTGCCGGGGTTGCAAATTTAAGGTTTCCACCTGTATAAAAAGAAAACCGCCAGCACTTGGCCGGCGGTTCTTATGGTATGTAATGCGTTAATCTTCATTCTTACGGGCCTTGCTGTGTTTTACACTATAGCCAAAGTAAATAACAAAGCCAATGATCAGCCAGACGCCCAGGCGAAGCCAGTTATCTACACCCAGTCCGGCAATCATCAGCAGGCATACCAGTGCGCCCAGGATGGGCACTGCGGGCACCAGCGGTGTTTTAAACGGACGGGGCAGTTCAGGACTGCGTTTGCGCAGTATGATGATGCCAATGCACACCAGTACAAACGCAAACAATGTTCCGATGCTTACCATATTACCCACCACAGAATCAGGGATGAAGGCTGCAAATAAAGACACAAATACAAAGAACAGCCACTGTGATTTGTAGGGCGTTTTATGTTTTGGATGCAGGGAAGAAAATACAGAGGGTACTAAACCGTCTCTGGACATGGTGTAGAATACCCTGGTTTGTCCCAGCAACATCACCAGTATTACAGATGAAAAACCAAAGAGGATAGCGCAGGTGATAAATACACCCAGCCAGCTATAGCTTGCCGGCATATACGTGTGCACCGCATAGGTTACGGAGGCTTCGCCGCCTTGTTTCAGAAAATCTGAGAAAGGTGCCAGTCCGGTTAACACAAATGAAAAGAGTATATACAATACGGTACAGATACCCAGTGATACCAGGATACCACGTGGCATATCTTTTTTAGGATTCTTTGCTTCCTGTGCCGCAGTGGAAACGGCATCAAACCCAATAAAGGCAAAGAACACCACGCCCGCACCGGCAATAACACCGGCCCATCCATGGTTCCAGAAATCTGAATAATGGTGCACCTTATTGGTATTGGTAATGGGGTCAATGATATTCAGCACTACATCAGGCTGCGTAGCAGGAATGAGGTAAGGATTGTGGTTGGCGGGGTTGATGAACTGCCAGCCGAGTGCAATGAAGAGCAGCACTATGGTCATCTTCAGTACCACAATGATATTGTTTACTGCGGCAGAGCCCTTGGTACCCCTGATGAGCAACAAGGTAAGCATGAGCAGGATGAACACCGCGGGAATATTCATGATGCCACGCACGCCGGCATCTGATATCTGGAAAGGGGAGTGGCACCATTGAAAGGGTACCGTAAACCCAAAGACCGAAGAACAGAGATCACTGAAGTATTGCGACCAGCCAATGGCCACAGTGGCCGCCCCAAGGGCGTATTCGAGTACAAGGTCCCAACCAATGATCCATGCAATAAATTCACCCATGGTGGCATAGCTGTACGTATAAGCGCTGCCCGCAATGGGTATCATAGAAGCAAATTCTGCATAACATAAACCGGCCAGTGCGCAACCAATAGCGGCCAGTATAAAAGAAAAGGTTACTGCTGAACCGGCATGTGCACCGGCAGCATTGGCCGTGCGTACAAAAATGCCTGCACCAATAATAGCACCAATACCCAGTGCAATGATGGCACCACCGCTAAGCGTTCGCTTCAGGCCCGATTCCGAATCATCGGCCTCCATCATCAGTTTAGCAATAGATTTCTTTACAAATAGACTCATAAAGTATAGTTTGGTTTTACAGAAAAATGAAAGTTATTAGGGTCGTAAAATAAACAATTATTCAATACCGGGCTGCTTTCTTTGCCAGGTATTGACCAATTTGCGGATTTAAGTTTTGCGGTATCAGTTTTTTTTCGAATTTTCGGTGATTGAACCCAGACAGAAAGGATTGCAAAATGTAATTATGGTGAAAAAAAACCGGCTGACGCTGTATATTCTGATTGCCATGGCGCTTGGTATTTTACTGGGTTATATTGTTCATGTAAATGCATCGCCGGAATTCATCACCAGTTTTTCAAAAAACATAAAGCTGCTCAGCAATGTGTTTATCCGCCTGGTGCAGATGATTATTGCGCCGCTGGTATTTTCAACCCTGGTGGTGGGTATTGCCAAGCTGGGAGATCTTAAGACAGTGGGCAGGGTAGGCGGTAAGGCCATACTCTGGTTTATCTGCGCATCGCTGGCCTCACTGTTGCTGGGGCTACTGCTGGTAAACCTGCTGAAGCCCGGACAGTACATCAGCCTTTCACAGGCGGATACTTCGTCATTAAAAGATCTGATGGCCAAGAACCAGGAATTCTCCCTGGAGAAATTTGTAGAACACGTGGTGCCCAAAAGCATGATTGAAGCAATGGCCACCAACGAAATTCTGCAGATTGTTATTTTTTCTGTGTTCTTTGGTATTGCTGCTGCAGCTTTGGGAGAAAAAGCGAAACCGGTGGTAAAGGCATTGGATGCAGTGGCACATATCATTTTAAAGATGGTAAGCTATGTGATGAACTTTGCACCCATTGGTGTATTTGGCGCGCTTTGCGCCATTGTTGCCGCCAAGGGCTTAACCATCTTCCAGTTCTATCTTATCTATTTTGGTTGTTTTCTGCTGGGCATTGCGCTGTTGTGGATACTTCTTATAACCGTAGGTTTTGCTGTGTTAAAAGGAAGAATGAAGAACCTGCTTTCACGTATTTCGGGTCCGCTGCTGGTAGCCTTTGGCACCACCAGCAGTGAAGCAGTTTTTCCAAAACTGACAGAAGAGCTGGAGCGTTTTGGTTGCAGGGATAAGATTGTAGCTTTTGTATTGCCCCTGGGATATTCTTTTAACCTTGATGGCAGTATGATGTACATGACCTTTGCCAGCATGGCCATTGCACAAGCCTACGGCATACATATGGAACTGGGTACACAGTTAACCATGCTGCTGGTATTGATGCTTACCAGCAAGGGTATTGCAGGCGTACCCCGCGCCTCCCTGGTGGTGGTACTGGCCACCTGTGCTATGTTTAAGATTCCGCCGGAAGGGGTAGCGCTGATTCTGCCGATAGATCATTTCTGCGATATGTTTAGAACCGGTACGAATGTATTGGGCAATGCGCTTGCCACCAGTGTGGTAAGTAAATGGGAAGCCGAGCTGGGAGAAGAAAATATACAGCCTGCGCTATCCTAATTACAAGCATCTTTACAACAACAATAAACAAAAGGAAAAAGGAATAGGCGAACCAGTGATACGAAGCGATTGAATGAATACTAAATACAGGATAATGCAGTTGAAAAAATTTTTTTGTGTAGCGATTGTTTTTATTGGAAGCCTTTGCACCAGCAGGCTTATGGCACAGTCTACACTGCAATCGCAGGTGATTGATCAATATGAAAACCCCATTGCCGGCGCAGAAGTAAAAGCAACACCTTCCGGTAAAACCACGCTGACAGACTCCAGCGGTAACTTTAGCATTGCTTTGGCCCCGGGTGATTCTTTGTTTATCAGTAAACTTGGGTATACCGGTGCCGGCTTTACCGCCAGCACGCCGGAAGAACTCTATGTGATAGACAAAGTGTTTGGCTGGAAAGATCTGCTGAACCCCTTGTTCTATATTAAGAATGGCGGACTATGGCTATTGCTCTTTATTGTTTTTGCAGAAACCGGTCTCATGGTAGGTTTCTTTTTGCCGGGCGATAGCCTGCTGTTTGTGGCCGGCATCTATAGCACGCAATTGATCAGCACTTTTATTACCGGCAGCACCGGCACTGATCTTATAGACCTGCTTATTCTCTGGATACTCATTACCATCAGTGGTATACTGGGCAATATGGCGGGTTACTGGTTTGGCAGAAAAAGCGGGCCTTTTCTTTTTACCCGTAAAGACAGTTTCTTCTTCAAAAGAAAACACCTGCTGCGTGCAAAAGACTTCTATGATAAACATGGCGGGCAGGCCATTGTGTTTGCCAGGTTTCTGCCCATTATCAGAACCTTTGCGCCCATTGTGGCGGGCATAGTGCAAATGGAAAAGAAAAAATTTATGCAGTTTAATATCATTGGTTGCGTGGCATGGGTTTTCAGTATGCTCTTTGCCGGCCATTACCTGCAAAAGCTTTTCCTGAATAAATTTAATTTTGATCTTACCAAGCACCTGGAAGCTATTGTTATTGGCATTGTGCTTATTACTACGTTGCCCGTTATCTATAAACTATTTTTTGGAGAGAAAAAAAGTTCAGGAGCCAGTCCCTCACAACCTATTTAAAGCCTGCATGGAAAAGAAACACGCACCTATTTTTGGCCTGGCCGTTATTGTGGCCGCGCTGGGTTATTTTGTAGATATCTATGACCTCCTGCTGTTTAGCATTATCCGCGTTCCGTCGCTGCGATCTTTAGGATTGGATGATGCGGGCATTGCCAAAGACGGCCTCAAGATCATCAATATACAAATGATGGGGCTGCTTGCAGGCGGGATTTTTTGGGGCATACTGGGCGATAAAAAAGGAAGGCTGAATGTTCTGTACGCTTCTATCATCCTTTATTCACTTGGTAATATTGCCAATGGTTTTGTACAAACCGTAAACCAGTATGCAACTGTTAGGTTCATTACCGGTTTTGGACTGGCGGGCGAGCTGGGTGCCGGTATTACGCTGGTGAGTGAATTATTATCAAAAGAAAAAAGAGGCATTGGCACATCACTGGTAGCCGGTATTGGCCTTACCGGTGCCGTATTTGCGTTCTTTATAAAAGAAATATTTCCCTGGCGCACCTGTTATTTTATCGGGGGCGGACTTGGCTTCCTGCTTTTGTTTTTGCGTGTGGGCGTACTGGAATCAGGCATGTTTAAAAATGTACAGCACGCCAATACCGTACGCGGTAATTTCCTCATGTTATTCAGCAACGGCAAACGTTTTCAGAAATACCTGACCGCCATTCTTATAGGATTGCCCACCTGGTATGTGATTGGCATTCTCATTACCTTCTCAAAAGAGTTTGGCGCAAAAATGAATATACAGGGAACGGTAGACCCTGGTAAGGCAGTCATGTTTGCGTACGCCGGTATTTCTATCGGAGATATCATGATTGGTTTTATCAGCCAGTGGATGCGGAGCAGGAAGAAGGCGGTATTTCTTTTTTATACGCTTACCATTGCTGGCATTGCCTGGTTTTTTAATTTAAGCGGTCAGCCCGTAAACAATCTATATGCTGCCTGCGCGCTATTGGGTTTTGCCACCGGCTTCTGGGCCATCTTTGTTACCATGGCGGCCGAGCAGTTTGGCACTAATATCCGCGCCACGGTGGCCACTACCGTACCCAATATGGTGCGCGGTTCACTTAACCTGGTCTCCTGGCTATTTGTGGCCATGCAGGCCTCCATGGGTTACCTGAAGAGCGGATGGATAACCGGTATTGTAGTAATGCTGGTGGCTGTAATATCATTGCTGTTTACAGAGGAAACCTTTGGTAAAGACCTGGATTATATTGAAGCATAGTTGTTGCCTGCTGCAGATTGCTGGTTTGGTACTTTTATTTTTTAACGAAGGCTATGAAATTCCTGCTCATCCGCTTCTCTTCCATTGGTGATATTGTGCTCACCACCCCGGTAATACGCTGCCTGAAAAAGCAGCTGCTGACGGCCGAAGTGCACTACCTCAGCAAGGCTTCTTTTGCAAAGACCCTGGAAGCCAACCCGTACATCGACAAAATTCATTACCTGCAAGATGATCTAAACCATACCATTGCACAATTGCAGCAGGAAGATTTTGATTACGTAATAGACCTACACCATAACCTGCGCACCTGGAAGGTAAAACGGGCCTTAAAAAAACAATCCTTTTCTTTTAATAAGCTGAACTGGCAAAAATGGCTGCTGACCACGTTTAAGATTAACCAGTTGCCAAAAGCGCATATTGTTGACCGTTACCTGGAAACCCTGCAAGGCTTCGGCATAAAAAATGATGGAGCCGGGCTGGATTATTTTATTGCGCCGGAAGATGTGGTAAAAGAGAGCGATATACCCACTTCTCACCTGGCGGGTTATATTGGGCTGGTGATAGGTGCAGCGCACAATACAAAAAAATACCCGCTGCATAAGTTGGAAGCGTTTTGTACCGCTATCAAACACCCGGTGATAGTGCTGGGCGGACCGGAAGATGCCGCCGTAGGTAAACAGCTCTCGGCCATTGACCCTTTTAAGATTTACAATGCCTGCGGCAAGTTTAACCTGAATGAATCGGCCGACCTGGTGCGGCGTGCCAAACTGATCATCAGCAATGATACCGGCCTGATGCATATTGCGGCGGCTTTTAAAAAACAGGTGATATCGCTCTGGGGCAATACCGTGCCTTCCTTTGGCATGTATCCCTATTATGGCGAGCGTTTCTTATCGCGCCAGCAAAAATTGCCTTTTGAGATTTTGGAAGTGAACGGGCTTTCCTGCCGCCCCTGTTCAAAAATTGGTTACAGCAAATGCCCGCGC
>DATJGC010000134.1:0-4673 GCA_035495345.1 Chitinophagaceae bacterium
TTCCTGCGTATTCTATAGCAACATGAACTGTTGATTGTACTGTATGAATTGCATACACCCTAGACTTAAAAAAAAATTTCTTTTTTCAATCTGATCTGCCCATCAGCCACAGGCTGTAATGGCTTTGTTTTTGAAAGCTGCCTGCAAACACTTGAATAAGTATCTTTAATGTGCAGTATGCATATTCATTGCGGATGGATTTAATTAAAGAATACAAGAGTTTCATCAACAGTTATTACCTGGGCGAAGGTTTGCGCATCACCACCGGCGCTGTGCTGCCCGCGGTGATATTGAATCATTTTGGCTGGCTGTCAATTGGTGTATTGGTATCATTGGGCGCCGTTTGCGTAAGCGCAGTAGACAGCCCGGGCCCCATTCATCACCGGCGCAACGGCATGCAGGTATGTAGCATCCTCATGTTTTTTGTTTGCGTTATTACCGGTTATGTTGCCCCCTACCCATGGTTACTGGGCAGTTGGATAGCCATTGCCTGTTTTGTTTTTTCTATGATTGCAGTGTATGGCGGGCGCGTCATTTCCATTGGCATTGCTGCGCTGCTGGTACTGGTCTTAAACCTCACGCGCAATGCACATGGTGTTACGGTCCTCATCAATGCCCTGTACGTAACCGGCGGTGCACTCTGGTATATGTTACTGAGCCTGGTGCTTTATCATGTAAGGCCCTATAAATTAATACAACAGGCATTGGGTGACTGTATTATGGCCACGGCAGATTACCTGCGCACGCGTTCACGCTTTTATGACCCGCAGGTAGTCTATGATGAGGTATACCGTGAGCTGATGGACCAGCAGGTACAGGTGCAGCATAAACAGGATCTGCTAAGAGAACTATTGTATAAAAGTCGTACCCTGGTAAAAGACTCCACAGTTACCAGTCGCACCCTGATGATGCTTTTCATAGACACGGTAGATCTCTTTGAAAAATCTGCTACTTCTTTTTACCCTTATGAAAACCTGCATCGTTTTTTTGATCAATCTGATGTACTGATTCGCTTTAAAGACTGTGTTGTAACTATTGCGGATGAACTGGATGATATTGGCATTGCCGTAAAAAGCGGCAGGGCTTCAGACCCACCCATCGCCCTGCAAAATAAATTGTCTGCCTTGCAGCAATACTTTACACAGTTCAGGGATGAACATCTATCGTCTGAGAAACTGGAGGCCATCATTACGTTGCGCAAAATATTACAGGCCATTGAAGACATGACGGCCCGCATCAATACGCTGCACCATGCTACCAAGTATGATAAGAAACGGGCAAGAGATTTTAAACCAACCGGTGATCATGATCTTTTTGTTACGCACACAGATATCAGCTGGAAAATATTGAGAGACAACCTGAGCATTAAGTCTGATATCTTCCGGCATTCTCTCAGGGTAAGCATTGCCGCCACGGCGGGATATGTATTGTCTAACTTTTTTACGCTGGGTCATAGTTACTGGATATTGCTTACCATTATTGTAATTCTGAAACCAGCCTACAGCCTTACCAAGAAAAGAAACTACCAGCGGGTGCTGGGTACCATGGCAGGCGCGCTGGCCGGGGTATTGATGTTATATTTTATAAAAGACAATACCGTATTGTTTTTTATTATGCTGCTGCTGATGACGGGCACCTACAGTTTTGTACGTACCAATTACCTGCTGGCTGTCATCTTTATGACGCCCTATGTACTGCTGCTGTTTCACCTGCTGAACAATGGCCAGTTCAGGAGCATCATTACAGACCGCATTATTGATACCGTTATTGGTTCTGCCATTGCCTTTGCAGCAAATTTTCTTTTTCTTCCTTCGTGGGAGCAGGAGCAGATCAAAAAATACCAGGCGGCGGCCATTACCGCCAGCCTTGAATATTATAAGAGTGTTTGCCAGTCGTTCCTGGGCAACCCGGCGGCAGACACTGAGTTCAGGCTAAACCGCAAGCAGGCGTTCGTAGCACTCGCCAACCTATCCGATGCATTTTCCAGGCTGCTGGCCGAGCCCAAGAGCAAGCAAAAGAATGCACTGCAGCTGCACCAGTTTGTAGTACTGGCGCATACGCTTACCTCTCATATTGCCACGCTGGCCCATTTCAGTAAAACGCTGGCTGCAAAATACCAGTCGCAGGATTTTCAACCCATTATAGAGCAAACCACCCAACGGCTGCAGGCGGCTGAAAGCGCATTAATAGAAGATAATAAAGGTGCTGCGGCAGCATTGCCGGTACCGCAACAACCCTTTGAGCCGGGCAGGCAGGTAAAGGAGCTGCTGGCCAAAAGAAATGAAGAATTACAGAAAGGAGAAGTGCTTACAGAAACGCGTGTAAAACTGCTGGAATTAAAACCGATTGTAGACCAGTTTCAGTTCATTGACAGTATTGCAAAAGACCTTGCACATTCTGCTGCCGGCAAGACTGTCTAAAGCCGCGCATTAAAGTTGAAATTAATGTTGTTTTAATGCAGTGATAAAGTAATTTTATCCGGAATGCAATAGGAATACTCTTCCCACCTTCATTAAAATTAAAAACGATTTCACATGCCACATTCAAGACGCAATTTTATAAAACAGGCTGCCATGGGTACCGCTGGTTTTTACCTGGGCGCACCTACTGTTTTTGGAGCAAAAAGTTATAATAGGATCATTGGATCAAATGATCGTGTACGGGTGGGCGTGGTAGGCTTTTCAGACCGCCACAAGGGTAGCCACATACCCAGTTTTATGAATCATTACAAGGAGCTCAACTTTGATGTGGTGGCCGTATCAGACATATGGAAAATGCGGCGAGAAGAAGGCGCTGCCACCTGGAAAGAAAAGATGGGGCATGATATTGTTGCCTGCCGTAACAATGAAGAACTCTATGATAAAAAACTGGCCGATGCGGTTTTTATCAGCACTGCAGATTTTCAACATGCGCAGCATGCCATACAGGCGGTAAACGCCGGTTGTGATGCATACGTGGAAAAGCCCTTTGCTGAAACCATGGAAGACAACCGTGCTGCACTGAAGGCCATAAAAGCCAGCAAAAAAATTGTACAGATAGGATCACAGCGTCGCAGTGGTGCCAATTACCATGCCGCCAACCAATTTATCCGCTCCGGAAAATTTGGTGATATAAAAATGGTGGAACTTACCTGGAACGTAAACCAGCCCGGACGCTGGCGCAGGCCCGCACTGCTCAGCCAGTTAAAAGAAGAGGATACAGACTGGAAGCGCTTCATCATGAACCGCCCTTTTGAAAACTTTGATCCGCGTAAATACCTTGAGTATCGTTTGTTCTGGCCTTATTCTTCCGGCTTACCCGGTCAGTGGATGAGCCACCAGATTGATACCGTGCATTGGTTCAGCGGGCTTGCTCACCCACGCAGCGTGGTAGCCAATGGCGGCATTTACATGTGGAAAGACGGTCGCAGAAACTGGGATACCATTACCGCGGTATTTGATTACGGTCCGGCCAATGACCCCAGCACCGGCTTCCAGGTAACCTTTGGTTCAAGAATGGACAATGGTGATGAAAACCCGGCAGAGATCTATTATGCAAATGGCGGCGAGTTAAACCTCAACACCAATAAAGTATCACCCAAGGGCGGGCTTACCAAGAGAATGGCAGATGCCATGAACATGCAGCCCAACCTGTTGCCAGAGATGAGCCTTTCTGAAGTAGAAACCGTGGTGGCCTCTGCCAATACGGGGGGCGACAAACTAACGAGCAACCATGTACGCAACTGGATGGAATGTATCCGTAGCAGAAAAGAACCCAATGCACCGGTAGAAGCAGGTTACAGTCATTCTATTGCCAATATTATGACCACCGCATCGGCACACCTCGGCGGCAAGGCTACCTTTGATGAAGCTACGCAGGAAGTAATGTGCAACGGAAAAGTATTTAAATATTAAGCGGCAGTCTGACCGCAAAAGTCAGCTTTCAACTTTACTGATAACCGCGGCCGGTACATGCCGGCCGCAAAATTTTACCACATGCATGCTGCACGCACCGGACTATTATTGGCTACGGCCTCGCTTTGTTTTGCTATAGGCAGCCAGGCCCAGCAAAAGATGGTGACGCTTGTTAAAGAAACATCGGCCAACAAAATAAATATACTGGTAGACAACCAGCCCTTTACCAGTTTCTTTTACCCTGATACACTGGAGAAGCCGGTTCTTAACCCAATTTATGCTGCTAACGGTACCGTGGTTACCAGGGGCTACCCGCTGAATCCGCAGCCCGGAGACCCCACGGACCATCCGCACCATATTGGCACCTGGATGAATTTTGAAAATGTAAACGGCCTGGATTTCTGGAACAATTCTTTTGCAATACCGGCCGATAAGAAAAAGAATTATGGTTGGATAAAAACCAAGCCGGACGTTACTACAAAAGATGGAATGCCTGGTACGCTAACCTACCATGCCAACTGGACCAACCAGCAAAACGAAGTATTGTTGGAAGAAACCACGCAGTTTACGTTTAGCGGAACAGACCGCACCCGCATCATTGATCGGCAAACAACGCTTAAAGGTGTTGCTCCGCTGGTAACTTTTACAGATGCGAAAGATGGTTTTCTCGGTATACGCCTGGCCCATGCATTGGAGATACCTGCCAAAGTAGATAAAAAATTTACGGATGATAAAGGCATCGTAACCATCGTAAAAAGCAATAGCGATAGCATCGCCAGC
>DATJGC010000135.1:0-5607 GCA_035495345.1 Chitinophagaceae bacterium
TAGGCGCTCAGGCTCTCTGCATAACGGCGCTGGCCTTCAGCGAAGAGCGTATCAATAGTAAGTGACGACTTGCCCGATCCGGAAACCCCGGTAACAACAATGAGCTTATTACGCGGTATAGATACGGTAACATTTTTCAGGTTGTGTACCCGGGCGCCTTTTATAAAGATCGAATTGTCTTGCTGCTGGTTTGCTGAGGCCTTTATACTGGCCTTTTTTGTGGAAACTACTGTCATATTATAGAGAAAACGGGATAAAATTATCGAAGAACTACGATCCCCAGGCGTATTAACACTCAATTATGGGTTCTGTTGCAATATTTTTTTTTGAAACTGTCTTTTTTTTGAAAAAAGTATTATTTTCGAAATACCAATATCAAACTATGCTTAAACCTTTAAAAATCTCCCGCCTATAGCAAATATATACTTCGCTAGCAAAATCCACCACTGTACATCGTAACCAATATCCAATAATTTTTAAAAACCCGTAGAAGTTTATGAAATCACTTTGCAAAAACACCGATCATGAATTGATCCACTCATTCATGGATGGAGACATGAATGCCCTTGAAACGCTGGTTGTGCGTCATAAGGACAAATTGTACACCTCCATTTTGTTTATGGTAAAGGACAAATATCTGGCCGAAGATATTTTCCAGGATGTATTGATCAAAATCATTGACACCATCCGTGGCGGACGTTACACGGAGGAAGGTAAATTTTTACCCTGGGCAATGCGTATTGCACATAACCTGTGCGTAGACCATTTCCGCAAAGTAAAAAGAACCCCTGCTATTAAAACAAGCGATGACCGTGACATTTTTGAAGTGCTGAACTTTACGGAAGACAGTGCTGAAACAAAAATGATGAAACGCCAGAGTCACGACAGGGTACGCCGTATGCTAGACCTGTTACCCGAAGATCAGCGTGAAGTAATTATTCTTCGTCATTATGCTGAATTAAGTTTCAAAGAAATTGCCGCACTTACCAATTGCAGTATCAATACCGCACTGGGCAGAATGCGCTACGGGTTAATCAATCTCAGGAAAATGATGCAGGAAAAACAAATCTCTTTGTAATACTGTTATCATCTTTAATTGAAATTTTAACGCCGTTAACGAAACTGATTCATTATTCATACTTACATTTACACTCACATTTAATTGTAAAGCTATTGTCATTCTGGCCCTCCACCTTACCTTTTGAAAATATGATCCGCTTGCTGTAAGAAGGCTGGTACCAGAATGACGCCTAATTGAAGCCCCCCGTTTGCGGGGGCTTTTTTATGCTAAGAGGTGAAGAGAGAAAAAAAGCAAAGAGTGCAAAGAGTGCAAAGAGTGCAAAGAGAGGAAAGAGAGGAAAGAGTTGTATCGCGCAGAGCAAGCGGAGCTAACAGAGGCTAGGAGGATAAGAGAGAAAGAGAGTAAAAGGTTTTCTCGCGCAGAGCAAGCGGAGCTAACAGAGGCTAGGAGCCGCATGAGAAAAAAGGGCAATTGCGCCGCTATACTTTGCGCCCGCCGCGTGCAACCAACCAAGCAAAAGCTTTTGACTTTTGACTTTGACTTTTGACTTGTCCTCTCAGCAAAAGCTTTTTGACTTTTAACTTTTGACTTTTGACTTGGTTCTCAGCAAAAGCTTTTTTAATTTTTACTTTTTCTTAAAAGCATCCACCCCGCATTGCAGCCAACTGGTATAGGCAGCAGCATCCGGCGTATAGCCTACCGGCAGGGTAAGCACCTGCTCATCGGGCGATACAATGGCATACAAAGGCTGCGAAGCATTCTTGAAATTCTCAGACTGCAGCGTGATGAACTTATCGCCCACCGTTTTGATGGCTTTTTTGGAGCCGTCATTGCTGGTGAAAAGAAACTGCTGATCATCCGGCAGGGCCTTACGGTCGTCTACATACAAAGAAACCAGGATGAAATCTTTTTCAATCAGTGCCTTTACCTGTTCATTCGGCCATACGTTCTCTTCCATTTTGCGGCAGTTAACACAGGCCCACCCGGTAAAATCTATCAGCAGCGGTTTGTGTTGTTCTTTGGCCAGCTGCAATGCCTTCTCATAGTCATTGACAATATTTGCTTCCACTCCTTTACCGCGGGCGGCGCCATGGCCATAAATGCTGTACGTTAAAGGCGGCGGAAAACCACTGACCAGTGAACGGTTGGCATATTTTGTATTGGTAACACCCGGCAGCAGGTAAAGCGTAATCAGGAGAAAGAAAAAGGCTACCAGCTTACGGCCAGTACCTATTTTTTTAGGTGGCGGATCATAAGCAAACTTAAGAATACCCAGCAGGTACAATACCAGAGCGGTACCGGTGATGATCCATAAACCAAAGAATACTTCGCGCTTTAACAGTCCCCAGTGTTTCACCAGGTCTGCATTAGATAAAAATTTGAGCGCCAGTGCCAGCTCAAGAAACCCGAAGACAATCTTTACGGTATTCATCCAACCGCCAGATTTTGGCAATGAAGAAAGCCAGTTGGGGAAGAGCGCAAATAAGGCAAAGGGCAGGCCCAGTGCCAGTCCAAACCCCGCCATGGCCACCGTCAGCTGAAATGCACCGCCGTTCTGGTTCAACGCGCCTACCAGCAGCGAACCCAGTATGGGACCGGTACAGGAAAAGGATACTATGGCCAGCGTAAGCGCCATAAAGAAGATGCCACTGATGCTGCCAATATTTGATTTGGCATCTACCGAGTTGGAAAGATTGCCGGGTAAGCCTATCTCATACAACCCGAAAAACGACAAGGCAAAGGCAATGAAGACCACGGCAAAGCCAATGTTCAACCAGGCATTGGTGGAAATATTGTTAAGGATATCTGAGCTGCCGGCATCCAAAAAATAGAAGGGCAGGCTAAGCAGTACATAAATCAGAAAGATGAAAAAGCCATAGAGAAAAGCATTGCTGATGCCTTTTTTCTTATTGCCCGATTTCTTGGTGAAGAACGATACGGTTAGTGGTATCATGGGGAAGGTACAGGGCATGATGAGGCCCACCAGTCCACCCAGGAAACCCAGTATAAAAATGCCCCAGAGGCTTTTCTTACTGCTGTCTTCGCCGCCTGTACCGCCGCAGGGAGTGACGGGTTTGGTTACATCAATGGCCGTTCTCTTTAAAGATTGGGCGCCTGCAGTGGAAGCGGCAAGTCCGCCCAGTTTGCCCTGCAAATTACCAGCGGCATCAAAAGAAAAACGAAAGGGTACTTCTTCGGGACCTACAACGCTGTCTCCTTTAATGGCCATATAGGTGAGCACACCTTTGATATCTTTAGATGGGTTGCTCACCTGCACCGTCATTTCAATAGCGGCCTGTTTGGTAAAATAGTGGATGGTGAGATCGCCCAGCAGGGCTTCCCTGGCGGTGATAAGGTTGCCGGTCTCCTTTGTGTTGAGTATGCGGATAAAGGCCAGGGTGGCAGAATCAGGCTTTATACGTGTGTTGGGCTCATCATCTTTCATGGTGCTGGAAAAAAGCTTCCAGCCTTCTTTGATGTCTGCGGAGAAGATAAGCGTGTATTGGTCTGCAGCTGTCTTGCGGGCGTTGAAGTTCCATTGTACGGCGCCGTCTTTTGAGCTGTTTTCCTGGGCAATTAATGCTGTAAAAAATAGGCAGCAGCCAAGGGCAATAATAAAATGTTTCATTGCTTGTGTATGATAAAACCAACGGGTTCTTAAAAAAAGAACCCGTTGTAAAAATGATATCCTGTATGGCTGTTATCCGCCAATATTTACCTTAAATTCAACAGTAGAGGGAGGCAGGCATCGTGAATCATTGCAGACCATAAATTCAACGCTGCCGGCAAGATTTGTTTTTATATTACCTCTTAACTTAACCACCTGCACAAAATCAACCGTTTTTTCGTAATACTGTACATTACCTCCCCAAACCTCTTCTTTCTTTTTGATAAGTTTACCGTCTTCCTTTATTTTTCCTTCAAGGCCGGCAAGCGGGTTGCTGACAAATTTAAAAGCGGTAGGCAGCGGGCCTTCCACACCGGGGTTTTGCGCGTAAAGATGGTATTCACTGCCTATTACGGCGGTCATATGCACCTCGTAGGTTTTATCAGCAATCTTTTTTGCGTTAAATGCCCATTGCACTTGTTTTGCAGACTGTGCCTGTAAAGCGGCAGCGATAAGTGTAACCAGGGCCAGGAAGTAAAATTTTTTCATCATTGGTAGATTGTGTGTACAAGAACGTAAACCGTGGCGGCAAAGTTCATAAATACTCTCTTAATTAAAATGTAAAACTCTTACACCAGCGCAGGTTACTGGCTCATTACAAATGCTTTCAGCACCAGCTGTCCGTCAATATTGCCGAGCGCCGGCGAGCAGGCACGTTCCGGGTGGGGCATCATGCCAAACACGTTACGCGTTGCATTACAAATGCCTGCAATATTTCTAAGGGCGCCATTGGGGTTGGCGGCTTCGTTAACAATGCCCTGTTCAGTACAATAGCGGTAGATGACCTGGTCATTGGCTTCCAGCATATCCAGGGTGGCGGCATCGGCAAAATACCTTCCTTCGCCGTGGGCAATGGGCAATTTGAGGGCGCGGTCGGCCCCCAGTCCTTTCACAAATATATTCTTACACGCAAATTGCTGGTGGCCGTTTCTTAAGAGCACGCCTGGCAGCAGCTGTGATTCACATAAAATCTGGAACCCGTTGCAGATACCGAGCACTTTACCACCTTTTTGGGCGAAGGCGATAACACTCTGCATCATCGGACTAAAGCGGGCAATGGCACCACAACGCAGGTAATCGCCGTACGAGAAACCGCCGGGGAGCACCAGGCAATCTTCGGTGCTGAAGGCACTGAGGTCCTTGTCTTTATGCCAGAGCATAATCACTTCCTGGTTGAGATCCTGCTGCAGCGCATCCTGCATGTCGCGGTCGCAATTAGAGCCGGGGAATACTACCACACCAAATTTCATAATTCAATTATTGGAGAGGGTAAAGATACGGGGTAAAGTTCAAAAGTTTGAACGGAGGAGTCTAGTTCGAAGTTCTTAGTTCCTGGTTCTTAGTTCCAGAATAGTTTAAAGTTTTAAGTTTACAGTTTAAGTTCTTTTGCTTTGAATAGTTTTCAGTTTTCAGTTTGCAGTTTTTAGTTCGTTTGCGCTGAAATAGTTTTGAGTTTGAAGTTTTCAGTGCAAACTAGCAGCGATCCCCGTCTGACCCTTGGTTTGACGGTTGAGTCGCTGCGTCCGCCGCGTGCAACCCTCCAAGCAAAAGCTTTTTGACTTTTTAATTTTGACTTTTGACTTGCGCTTACCTCACTCCCACCGAATAATTTAGCATAATGGCAAAGAAGAAAATGGCCCAGTGCAGCAGTATGGGCAACCAGCGGCCCGGAAGATAATAGTAGGCCGCTGCATGAAAAATAGAAAGTGACACTACTACCGGTAACCAGTGTACGTAACTGGTGCCCGGGTTTACGAGGATTATTAATACAGACACAATCAGCAGCACCAATAGCAGACTCCAGCTCTTGCGCATTTGTATCAGCATCTTGCCCAGGTTGCTTTGTACATACCAGGCGCCAATTAAAAATGGCAATACCAGAAAGAAAATGCCACCGGTTATCCATAAATAGGCCGGC
>DATJGC010000136.1:0-3087 GCA_035495345.1 Chitinophagaceae bacterium
GTTCTTACCTGGTAGCCATTGACAAGCTGACTGCTTTTAATGCGGTGTCTGTTGAAATAGCTGAGCAAAGGCTGCCCGTGGGAAGAAATTACAGGGAAAGGGTGCAGTCTGAACTGTCAGCCGTGAATGATAACAAACGCAAGCCATAAACCATTATTTATAACTAACCAGCAGAAGCAGGACAGCATTGGGAGCAGAAATTGAGTGCCTGACTTGTAACAGGCCTTGGCCAGCAGTTGGCTGATAGTGCAGCTAATGGAATTTTCTCCAGGCTTTCAATGGATAAATTAGCTACAATGAACATACAAAACTTCACGGTCAATTTTGCCGAAGACAGGATGGCGGATCTGGCACTGCGGCTAAAAATGAGTCGTTGGCCAACAGGCAAAGACAATGTACACTGGCAATACGGTGTCAATAAAAAGTTTCTTGCAAACCTGGTAGACTATTGGATCGAAGAATTCGACTGGCGTAAGCAAGTAACCGCTTTGAATGAATACCCACAGTTTACGTTTAAAGCGGACAAAGTGGAACTGCATTATTACCATGTTAAATCGAAAGAAAAAAATGCTATACCCCTCTTGCTCTGCCATGGCTGGCCAGACAGCTTCCTAAGGTACCAGAAGGCCATACCATTGCTGGCTGACCCTGGTCGTTTTGGCGGAGATTCGGCAGATTCTTTTGACCTTATCATCCCCTCATTGCCTGGTTTTGGCTTTTCAAAAATGGCTGAAGGTGAAGGGATGAACAATGCAGCCATGGCTGCCGTGCTGGTTCACTTAATGACAGATGTTCTTGGGTATAAAAAGTTTGCAGCGGCAGGCGGTGATATAGGCTCCGGTGTAACAAGACAGCTTGCATACAACTACCCGAAAAGTCTGCTGGCCATTCATCTTACTGACGTTGGCATAATCAGGGAGCTGATACAGGCATCCAACTCAGAGACTCTTTCACCCGAGGCGCATCGATATGGCAAAGCAGCGCAGGAGTGGCTCGCAAAGGAAGGCGCGTATATTGCAATCCAGTCCACCAAACCTTTAACGCTTGCATACGGCCTGTCTGATTCACCCATAGGGTTAGCCGCCTGGCTACTCGAAAAGTTTCATGCCTGGAGCGATTGCGGAGGAGACCTGAACAATTCATTCAGCAATGATGAACTGCTGACAAATATTATGATCTATTGGCTAAGCAATTGCATAGGGAGCGCCAACCAGGCATACTACGAAAATGTCCATTCTCTACCAGCTATCGGGAGAATTGAGGTGCCAACAGGTCTTGCGCTTTTCGCTAAAGATGTTTTACCCCCGCCCAAAGACTGGGTGATTAAAAACTTTAATCTTATGCACTGGTCGCAGATAAAAAAAGGTGGCCATTTCACGGCGATGGAATGCCCGGAATTATTTGTGTCAGACATTCGGAATTTCCTACGGCCCTTCAGAAAACCAGCGTAAAGAATGGGCAGCACATAAAGCTTGGCATATAGGAGGCAAGGCCGCGCCTATAAATGAAGATGTTGTATATGTAAAGGTGTTTGGTAGTTTTGGAAAAACGTTCATTAAATGATCAGAAATTGAATGAAAACAATAATTCTTATAATCGCTTTTCTTTCTTCGTTAACAAAAGTTTTGGGGCAGCCAAATGAATCAAAACTTACAATATCACACTTAACCGGTGATTTTTATATATATACAACCTACAACCATTACGAAGGAAAGAAAATACCGGCCAATGGAATGTACGTTGTTACTAATAATGGCGTTGTACTGTTTGACACACCCTGGGACAGCACACAATTTCAACCGTTGTTAGACAGCATACAATTGAAACACAATAAAAATGTGACTATTTGTATAGCAACGCATTGGCATAGCGACAGAACGGACGGGCTTGAATATTACCAACAAAAAGGGATACATACATACACAACGAAACTGACAGACGAATTAAGTAAGAAGAATAATAAAAAAAGAGCTGAATATTTAATTGATAAAGATACTGTGTTCAATGTTGGGCAATATGCATTTGAAACTTACTACCCGGGGCAGGGACATTCCGAAGACAACATTGTTCTATGGTTTACCAGGGAAAAAATACTGTACGGTGGCTGTTTAATAAAGGGTGCAGAAGCAGAGAATTTAGGTTATTTGGGAGATGGGAATGCAAAGGAATATTACACAACTTTACAGAAAGTAAAAGATAAATATCCTGCCCCAAAATTTATTATTGTTTCTCATCACAACTGGAGAAATATTAACTCCCTGCAACATTCACTAAACCTGGCGAAAAAACTAAAAAGAAAAAATCAACACTAGCTAGAACATGGTATTATCAAACACTGGTGTCCGGGAAACACTCGTTACTCTTGTACTAAATGCTTTGTGGAAGTGGCTCCGGTACTAGATCGCCGAGCAAGGGGCTTACAAAGGCGATTCAGACACCAACGCCCGCAAAAGCCGCCTTCGTTTTATCAATGCGCCAATTAATCTTTATGGAATTGATGAACCTTCGGTTTTCCGTGAGCTTTGTACTACAGCTCAACCATGCAATGGCTGAAATGCTTACTACAGCTCAGTTACAGCATAAAAGTAAAACACAGCGGCGCCAGCGGGTGAGAAGCCCGGCCGGCTTTGAGGCCGATCACTTAAAAGATTAACCGGACAACAGTGATTATCAAACAAACATTTACGGCAATTAACTTCAACCATTGTAAGCTCATAGCACTTAAATGCTATGGAAATAAAAACATCCTACAACCAGCAATATTTATAAAATCAGACAAACAGAAAATGAAAAAAACAATTTTAACCTTAACACTCTTTTCAATTTCCTTAATTGCAAGTTTTGGGCAAACAAAATCCCTGGCGGGCGATAACCTAAAAGAAAAGATTATCGCGCTTGAAAAAGAAGCGTGGAAAGCCTGGCAGGATAAAAACCCGAGTTGGTTTCAAAATAACGCCACTGACGAATGCTTATGGGTAACACAAGCTGGTGTTAGCAATAAAGACGCATGGATTAAGACAGGTGCAAACGCTTGCGATGTTAAATCCTATACGTTAGATAATTTTCAGTTGGTAATGCTAGATAAAA
>DATJGC010000137.1:0-4817 GCA_035495345.1 Chitinophagaceae bacterium
CAGCGGCACCATTTATTTCACTGATTATTCTCAGGAAGCACGCGACCCAATTGTTACACGTACTTGGGACTTTGGTGATGGAACCAGCGGTGTCTTTAATGGCGACCAAGTTCATACATATACCCAACCCGGACTTTATGTGCCAACCCTTACAGTAAACGCGGGTGGTTGTGATAAAAGTTTCACCGATACCGTACGCGTACTGGCTACCCCCACCCCCATCATCACCAGTGCAGACGGCATTTGTAATGACCTGGTGCTGGATTTTAAAGGAAGCCTGCTGGTACCACCAGACACTGCCATCACCTGGAAATGGGATTTTGGAAAAGGAAATACTTCCGGCAACCAAAATGTATCTGTGAATTTCCCGGATACAGGTCTGCAGCGCATTACGCTGGAAGCCATTAACAGCCTCGGCTGCAAAGGAGATACCGCTAAAACGATTACCGTATTTCCGCTGCCCTCCATTAAACTAACGGGCGACACTACGTTGATCTCCGGCGCCGGCGGCATCACCATACCATTAACCTACAGCAGCAATGCCAGCACGTTTAGCTGGACGCCTGAAGACTATCTCAGCTGTACAAACTGTGGTAATCCTTTTGCCAATCCTAAGTTTACCACTAAGTACAATGTAAAAGTAACCGACGATAATGGTTGCATCAGCAGTAGGAACCTAACCCTGGTGGTACTCTGCAATGATAAAAACTTCTTTATCCCAAATACTTTCTCGCCCAATAATGATGGCGCCAATGATCGCTTCTATCCAAGAGGTCGTGGCCTTGAACGGATACAGGCTTTGCGCATCTTCAACCGCTGGGGTGAAATGGTATTTGAAAAAAGAAATTTCCCCGCCAATGATGCCGCTTCCGGTTGGGATGGCAGCTTCAAGGGAAAGACAGCCGCAAGCGATACGTATATCTATATGATTGATATTATTTGTGAAAATGCTACCATCATAACTTATAAAGGAAATATCACTTTGATACGATAAAACATGAACGACCATTTCTGTACGATAAAAAATCCACTGGTATGAGAACCTTCCGTAACAGGCTTGCTATAACGCTTCCTGTCTTTGTATGGCTGTTGATGGCTACCACCGGGTTGCAGGCACAAGACATCCATTTCTCGCAATTCTTTGAGGCGCCGCTATTGCGCAACCCTTCGCTGGCCGGCCTCTTTGAAGGAGATGTTCGTGTACAGATGGTCTACCGGGATCAGTGGAACAGTTTTACCAATGCCTATAAAAGCGGCTCGCTCAATGCAGAATATAAAATGCCGGTAGGCAAGGGAGATGATTTTCTTACAGCAGGTATCCAGCTATTGTATGATAAAGCCGGTACCGCCGGCCTCACCAGCACGCATATCATGCCGGCACTGAATTATCATAAATCACTTAGCAGTAACAGGACCACCTATCTTTCTGTAGGCTTCATGGGCGGACTGGTAGAAAAAAATATAGACCGGTCAAAAGTAACCACCAACGCACAGTATGATGGGGTTGCCTATAACCCTGCACTGGCCGATGGCGAAACCTTTGCGAATCCTAAGTACGATTATTTTGATGGTGCAGTAGGCGCCAGCTTCAATTCTACGTTTGGACCTGAATACGTAAACTCTTATTTCATTGGCCTGGCCTATCATCATTTTAACCGGCCAAGGAATTCATTTTACCGCAATGCCACCGCAGCGCTCAACCCAAAAATTGTTGCTTCCGGCGGCTTGAAATTTCATATAGACGAAAATAACTTTTTCACGCTGCAGGCAGATTATTCAACCCAGGGTTCTTTCAATGAAACCATTGCCGGCGTTTTGTATTCTTACAAAGTTGGTGAAGCAGACGCTCCACAATACATTATCCACGGCGGCGCTTTCCTGCGTTGGAAAGATGCCTTTATACCGGTAATAAAAATCGACTACAATCCTTTCTCCGTAGCACTCAGCTATGATGTAAACGTGTCACAACTTAAAACCGTAAGCCAGGGCCGCGGTGGGGTTGAACTGAGCGTATCTTACATCGGCTTTCTTGACCGTGACAATACTTCCAAAAATAAAATGCTTTGCCCGCGCTTCTAGGCTAAGAGAAGAGCTAAGAGAAAAAAGAGAAAAAGAGGGCTAAGAGAAAAAAGAGGACTAAGAGAGGAAGAAAACTAAGAGATGAAAGAGAGAAAGGGCGATGAGAAAAAGCGCTCAGAGCGTAAGAGTACAAAGAGCTGCTCCTTTGTCTCCTTTTCTCTTTGTACTCTTCGATACTCTCTTTGTGCTCTTAGTTACTCCTAGTATCTTACCTTTGGACATTACCACAGCACTAAATCAAAGAATCAACATGAAGATTGGACAGCCAGCAACCGCGTTTACATTGCACGATACAGACAAAAATGAAATTACCCTGCAGCAACAGGCGGGTAAAAATGTTTTGTTGTTGTTTTTTCCGCTTGCGTTTACAAGTGTATGCACAAAAGAATTATGCAGCGTTAGGGATAATATTGCCACCTACAAAAATGCCACTGCTACCGTGTTTGGCATTTCGGTAGATTCTCCCCAAACCCTGGCCAAATTCAGGGAAGAACAGGGCCTTAATTTTCCACTGCTCAGTGATTTTAATAAGGAGACTTCCGCTGCCTATGGCGCGCTGTATGAACAGTTTGCCGGATGGATGAAGGGCGTATCTAAAAGAGCGGCGTTTGTAGTTGACAAACAAGGTGTTATCCGATACGCTGAGGTACTGGAAAACCCCGGTGAATTACCCAATTTTACTGCCATTAACCAGATACTGGAAACGCTGAAATAGCGTTAACATAAGTATAAATCCAGGTGGGGCCAGCCTAACAGGCCCCACGGCTAAGAAATTGTGCAAAAAGCTTTGTAGTTTTGTTAAAACTGAATATCTTGATGCACAAATGTAAAATAGCGCCTATGAGGTTTTTTTACATAGTATCCTTTATTCTATTGACCACACTTCAATTGAACAGCCAGACAGGCCGTGCTCTTCCACAGGAGCCGCTTGCGAGGGTAACAAAGTTTTATCCCAACCCCGCTGTATCGCAAATCACGTTCGACTTTGATCAGAACTTCGATAAATCATATTCTTTCCAGGTCTTCAATTTTGTAGGCAAGAAAGTATTGGACATACCTGCCGTTACACAAAAGACCGTAGTAAACGTTACTGATTTTTATCGTGGCGTGTATATCTTTCAACTGAGAGACAAAAACGGACGGATGATAGACTCCGGTAAGTTCCAGGTATCTCACTAGGTCTCCATAATTTTTTTCACTTCAGTATTACTAACGCCCTACAATACCTGCACAATTAAAAATTTCAGGTAGTGCGTGTTTTCCATACCCCAGATAATGGGATGATCGGCCGATTGTGGCTGGTATACTACCTGTCGTAATTTCCGCTTCGCATCTTTGGCCGCCATCTGAATGATATCAAGAAAAAGATCGGGCTGTACAAGGTTTGTACAAGAAGAAGTTACCAGGAAACCACCGGGCTTAATCAGCTTCATGCCTCTCAGATTGATCTCTTTATAACCCGTAATTGCCTTCTCAATATTCTCCCTGCTTTTTGCAAAAGCCGGCGGATCAAGCATCACTACATCCCACTGCCTGCCCTCTTTCACCCATTGTTTTAATACATCAAATGCATTCAATGCCTCAAACCGGCAGTTGCTGGCAAGCCCGTTGAGTGCTGCATTTTTATTGGCCTGCTCTACCGCGCTGGCGGAGATATCAATTCCATAGACGGACTTCGCCCCATAGCTGGCGGCATGAATCTCAAATGTGCCGGTATAGGTAAAGGCACCCAGTACGTCTGCATCTTTAACAATTCTCTGTAGTGCGCGCCGGTTGTCTTGCTGATCCAGGAAATAACCCGTTTTCTGCCCGTTCTCAATATCTACCATGAACTTCAAACCGTTTTCATGAATGAGGATATTGGTATCAAAGGGCGCCGACAGAAATCCTTTGTGCTGGGGTAGTCCTTCCAGTTGCCTTACCGGCACATCATTTCGTTCATAAATGCCCCTGGGCTGAAAAATTCTTTCCAGCGCCTTTACAATGGCCGGCTTCCACATATCAATACCCAGGGCCAGGGTTTGCAGTACAAAATAGTCGTTGAACTTATCAATGATGAGTGCGGGTATAAAATCCGCTTCTCCAAAAATAAGCCGGCAGTTTTCTCGGTAACCCAGGTTGCTTTTGTACTGCCAGGCCTGCAGCAAACGCCGGTAAAAAAATTCTTCGTCAATGGCCTCATTACGGTCTCTGGTAAGCAGGCGCACCATTATCTGCGACTTTGGGTTGATGTACCCGCGGCC
This sequence comes from Chitinophagaceae bacterium, assembly GCA_035495345.1. Lineage (GTDB taxonomy): Bacteria > Bacteroidota > Bacteroidia > Chitinophagales > Chitinophagaceae > JACMLD01. The sequence goes on from DATJGC010000137.1 coordinate 4,323, forward strand.
AAGAAATTTTTTATCGTGCGTAAACACCTCCACCGTATCGCCCCCTTCCACCGGTCCGTCTATATTGTTTACCTCGTTGGCAAATATCCATGGATGGCCGTCTTCTACCCGCCGGCTGATCTTTTTATTGAGCGTTACTTTCGTCATTTACTGGCTGTTGAGGATGCAAGTTAGTTCAATCCGGTTTGCCGGCTTTTTACGGCAGGCTTCAGCGCCGGAAAAAACGAAATGAGCACTGCATATGAGGAGTTTACGGTATGCGACAATTTGTCTTTCAAATGCCGCTTGGCAATATTATTGACTACTGTACCTTCGCTGACAATTTGTAAGATTATGCAAGAAAAAGATGTAAAAAATACAGCCGGCGGGCAGGATACTGCCAACGGCAACGAAGACCTGATGGATATAAACGCAGATTCTGATGTACCCGGGAGCAACCACCTGAGCAATACCGGCGATGAAATCAACGAAATAGAGAAATTACAAGCTGAAGCT
>DATJGC010000138.1:0-4285 GCA_035495345.1 Chitinophagaceae bacterium
GAAGGATTAAAGAATGTATTTGGTGTTTACCTGCCAATGAAGAATACTTCAGATGAATGGGTTTTTAAACAAGGCGATATTTGCTCACTTACCATTGAAGAAAAAGCAACCATTGCAAATGCCAACCCTGAGGCAATCCAGATTTTGAAAGCGCTTGGTATCAAATTTAACTTATACATCAAACTTAAGATTGGTGGTAAAGTAATTGGCGTGCAACAATATCACTTTGCAGATGAGAAAGTTGTTACTGACAGGTCTGTTACATTGGCAAAATCTATCACAGATTTAATTGCCATGGCAGTGGCCAATATCCTGGCAAATGAAGAAATTCAGAAAAGAGAAAATGAGAAGGCGCAGTTGCTCAGGATTAGTGAGGCAATTGCCACCATCAAAAATTACAAAGAATTGCTGTATGTTATCTACAAGGTAATACAGCCAATTTTTCATTTTCACAACACCGGCATCTTTGTGACCGACAAAAGAACGGGGAATATCTTTGAGGTTACAGATTCGGAAATTTTGCAGGGGCGCGTAGCCGCTACATTTACTGAAGCGAAGGTGTCGGGCCCCTTTTCGAAAGCCGACTTTCAACAACAATCGTGGGTGCATACGCTTACTCCAATGGTAACAAATCTTGAGAAGGAGAAGAAATACATAAAGAACGCTATTTGCAAAGAACAGTTTGAGCTGAGCATTGCAGCGGGTTTACAGGAAATGATATGCGGGCCGCTACATGTTGGCGGAGAAAGAATCGGCGCCATGTATTTTAGTACCAAGCAAAGTGCATATTATACGGAGGATTGCTTACCGCTTTTTAAATCAATCACAGATTTTGTGGCCATCAGTGTGGGCAATATTTTGGCGAATGAAGAAATACTGGAGCGGGAGAAGGAGAAAACCATGTTGCTTTCTATCAGTGAGGCAGTGGCTACCATCAGGGATAAAAAAGATTTGCTGAAATTTGTCTTTGAAAGAGTGAAACCATTGTTTGGTTTTTACGACGCCGGTTTTTTTGTTTTTAGTGAAGACAAACAATATATTGATGATTGGACGGTGGCCATGCCTGAAACAAGTCCTTCAAGCACCAATTATCAAATTGCAGCAAGTAAATCTTCGTTTTTCCCTTTTCATTCATCTGCACTAGAACCCTTTTACCAGCAATTAAGGAAAACAGAATCACCGGCGATTGCCCATTATGATGCAGACTGGTTTGCCCAAAATGCAGATTATCCCCAGCGGGATGCCATCAGGGACGCAGGGCACAAAGAATCCATTGGTACGCTGCTCAGGACCAATGCCGGAGATTTGGGTATACTCTTTTTTAATTCACTTACGGCCAATCATTTTTCGGAGGCGCAGTTTTCTTTGTTCCAGGGCATTGCAGACCAGCTGGCCACCGCGGTAGCCAACATTCTTGCTAACGAAGGCATATTGAAACGGGAAAAAGAAATAGCCGAACTGAATAAACAGCTGAAGGTGCAGAATGAATACTTAATTGAAGAGGTAGAACAACAGTACAATTTTGAGGAAATGATTGGCCTCAATATCCAGTTTTCTGAAGTGGTCAGAAATATTACTATGGTGGCCAAGACGGAAAGTACTGTGCTGGTACTGGGAGAAACCGGAACGGGTAAAGAACTGGTAGCGCGGGCTATCCACAACAATTCTACGCGGAAAAATAAACCACTTATAAAACTGAATTGTGCCGCGCTGCCAGCCAATCTTATAGAAAGCGAATTGTTTGGCCATGAAAGGGGCGCGTTTACCGGGGCCATTGAGCGGCGCATCGGTAAATTTGAATTAGCAAACGGCAGTACCTTATTCCTCGACGAAGTGGGGGAGTTGCCGTTGGAATTACAGTCGAAATTATTAAGGGCCTTGCAGGAGAAGGAAATCGAAAGACTGGGAAGTAATAAAACATTAAAAGTGGATGTTCGTATCATCGCTGCAACCAACCGCGAACTGGAAAAGGAAGTGCAGGCCGGCAAATTCAGGCAGGATCTGTTTTACCGTTTGCATATTTTCCCTATCATCCTGCCGCCGCTGAGGGAACGTAAAGAAGATATCCCGCTGCTGGCTGCTCATTTTATAGAACGATACGCCAAGAAAATCGGTAAAAGAATCCAGGGGCTAGATAGCAAGGCAATGCAGGAAATGATGAGCTACAACTGGCCCGGCAATATCCGTGAACTGGAACATGTTATTGAACGAAGCGTGATATTGGCCAAGAGCAAATTTATTCAGCAGTTGAATTTGCCCTTGCAGGCAAAACAAAAAACCAGTACCTCTACCGCCGAATTTATTATTAAATCCTGGGAAGACCAGGAGCGCGACTATATCCTGGAGGTGCTAAAATTTACAAAGGGTAATATGGCTGGCAAAGGGGGCGCTGCTGAATTGCTGCAACTGCCGCCTACCACCTTACAATCGAAGATGAAAAAGTTAGGCATAAAACGCAAACACTTCTCGGAAAAAAGAGAAGGATAATGAGGTTTTTCGCAATAGTAGAACGCAGCGTATTCACAATGGTTTATAATCTCGGCAGCTAACAATGGCAGCAGCTTTTTTTAAGCTAACATTTCCCCGCTATAGAAGGAGAGGTATTGTCAAATCATTCATACCGGCCACTATAATATTACTGGCTGCTTTTTTTTGCCAGGTCGTCAACGCATCCTTCAAAAAAAATGCGGTTCCTCGTCGTGCCATAAAAGTTTTATTAAGTTAACCCTGCGATAACAATTCAATAACAAGCCGGCGGCAAATTGCAGCCAGGATGTAAATGTTTGCGCAAAGCGAATTGTACATATTTATCCTGTTCCACAAATAGTTTTTACGAATATTTCTTGAGGCTGACTGCATAGGTCGGCCGCAAAAGCACATATGCATTGCTGATAGTCAACACTGCATGGGGCACCTGCATCCTATCTGAATAGCCAATTATACCATCCATCGTTTATTGCGAGATGCATTTGAACTGCATAGTAGCATTGCCTTGTTGGCAGCACTCACCAGAACCAATAACTATACTGCAAATCATGAAAAAATTGCTAAGGACAGGCCTCTTTGTTTTCCTGCTGGGTATAACAACTTTTTTGATGGCACAGCCAACCCCCGTTGTTACCGGTACCGTTATGAACGATAAAGGCGATCTGCTTTCTGGGGTAACCGTACGCGTAAATGGTGCAGACAATAGCAACTATTCTACTACCACCGATGAAAAAGGTGCATTTGCTTTCAGGCAGCTGAAAACCGGCAGCGCGTATGAATTTGTATTCACCCATGTAGGTTATCAGAACCAGGTCGTGAAGAATTATAAGCTAAAGCAGGAAGGCACAAACGCTCTCCTTGTAGAGTTGAAGGCAGGCAATGTTTTGCTGGATGAAGTGGTGGTGACCACCGCTCTCGGTATAAAAAGAGTGGAAAAGTCGTTGGGCTATGCCGCGCAAACCGTTAATGAGAATGCTGTAAAAGATGCCAGAACAAACAATTGGGTAAACGCATTATCCGGTAAAGTAGCCGGTCTTAGTATACAGGGCACAGGCTCCGGCCCCATGGGCAGCTCGCGCATCACACTGCGTGGAGAAAATTCACTTAACCTGGATAATAACCAGGCATTGATAGTGGTTGACGGCATACCCATCAGCAGCAAGATAACCGGCACAGGTTTTAAGGCGCATCTTGCTACTGATAGCCCGGTAGACTTTGGCTCAGACCTTTCTGATCTCAACCCAGATGATATTGCCAGCGTTACCGTCTTGAAAGGACCAGGCGCCACCGCATTATACGGTAGCCGCGCAGCAAGCGGCGCGCTGATCATAACAACAAAGTCGGGCGCAAGAAAAGACAAGGGCCTGGGAATTACATTCAACAGCAACTTTAGTATCGATAGGGTCAATCGCTGGGTAGACAACCAGTATGAATATGGCGAAGGAAGAACCAACGCTTATTTTTCTTACCTGGACAGCCCGGATGGTATCAATACGGCCACGAATGTAGCGGCCGGTCGCGCCTTCGGTCCCAAATACAACGGCCAGCTGTATTTTCAGTTTGACCCAACCACGCCGGATGGTAAACCAACCGTTCGCACACCATGGGTAGCATACCCTGATTATATAAAAGGCTTTTTCCAGACAGGCACAACAATATCCAATAATGTATCCATCGAAGGCGGCAATGAAAAAGGTTCGGCACGACTATCCTTATCGCAGTTTAAGAATAAATGGATATTGCCTAATACCGGCTATGAACGTTATTCGGTGGCGCTGTCTGTGAACCAGCGCGTGTC
>DATJGC010000139.1:0-5329 GCA_035495345.1 Chitinophagaceae bacterium
TGAAGAAAAGAAATTGCTGGATGTAGATCATAAAGAACCACACGCCGCAGAAGGCACTATCAGTGAAGGTGTACCGCCCTATGACAGCGGTATCACCAACAAGGCGCATAATTAACAGGCTAGTTACATGAGTATCTCTTCTTCAAAAGAAGTTATCCTTAAAAAAATAAGAAAGGCGTTGAGTGCATCAACGCCTCTTCCTTTTCCGCAAAGTGAAGGCACAGGCAGTGTGTACCATCCTGCACAGCAGGAAATGGAAATTCAGTTTGCAGAACAGTTTACCAAATTGCAGGGTAAGTTCCTCTTCTGCTTAACCCTTGCAGAAGCCGCCGCACAGCTCACCGCCCTGGCCACTGCTAAAAGCTGGGCCAATATTTATTGCACCGAAACTGCGCTACAAGCCGCGCTGCAAAAAGCCGGTTTTACAAACTTCTCCAACACCCCGCTGGCAGATTGTGATGCAGCCATTACCACTTGCGATAGCCTGGTGGCAAGAACCGGCAGCATTGTGCTCAGCAGCCATTCAGCAAGCGGGCGCACTACCAGTGTATACGCACCGGTGCATATCTGCATTGCTTATACAAAACAACTGGTGTATGATATAAAAGATGCGCTTCAACAGGCCAGGGATCATTATGGCAACCAGTTGCCTTCTATAATCAGCTTTGCATCCGGGCCCAGCAGAACGGCAGATATTGAAAAAACACTGGTTACAGGTGTGCATGGCCCCAAGGAAGTGTATCTGTTGTTGGTAGACCAGTAGCATCCGCTGCCCCGGCTTTGCGATGGAAAAGAAATTGCAAAATCACCCTGTCCCAAACCAGCAATTACCAATTAGCATTTATCTTTACGGTCTTATGGAACCAGCAGCACATCAACTGTTTGTCTATGGATCGCTCCGCAGCGGTTTTAACCACCCGGCCTATGCCTATATCAGTAATCATTTTGAACTGGTGGGCAGCGCCAAGGTGAAAGGTAAATTGTATGATCTCGGCAGCTACCCCGCTGCACTGCCCACCAATGAAGATGCCTATATAGTGGGCGAGCTCTACCGCCTCAAAGAATCCATGGAGTTTTCATGGGCTATTGCCCAGGTAGATGATTACGAAGGCGTACACCCAGAGCCGGGAGAAACCGCGCAGTACGTGCGCAAAATAACAGACGTATTTATTGATGACCGTACCACCACTGCCTGGATTTACTGGTACAATAACGATGTTTCCGGCAAGCCGCAGATTGCCTCAGGAGATGTGTTAGCCTATCTGCAGCAAAAGAAACCATAGCCCATGCAACTGCTACCCGGCAAAAAAATATATTTCCTTTCTGATTTTCACCTGGGAGCACCCGATTACCAACGCAGCCTGGAAAGAGAAAAGAAAATTGTAACCTTTCTCAACATTATTAAAGAAGACGCCGCCGCCATTTTTGTGGTGGGCGACTTATTTGATTTCTGGTATGAATACCGCACCGTGGTACCAAAGGGCTATGTACGCATTCTCGGCACCATGGCCTCCATTACAGACAGTGGCATACCCATGTATTTTTTTGTGGGCAACCATGATATGTGGATGAAAGACTACTTTCAGAAAGAACTAAATATACCCGTCTATTTTGAACCGAGGACCTTTGAGTTTAACAATAAATCTTTTTACATTGGCCATGGCGATGGGCTAGGCCCCGGAGATCATGGTTATAAATTCCTGAAAAAGATCTTCCGCAACCCCATATGCCAATGGTTGTTTGGGGTATTGCCGCCGGCCCTGGGGGTAGGACTGGCAAATTATTTAAGCAGGAGCAGTCGCGCGGCCACCGGGCAAACGGATGCGCGCTTTTTGGGAGAAGAAAAGGAGTGGCTGATTACCTATTCAAAAGAGATACTAAGCAAAACGCATTTTGATTATTTCATTTTTGGCCACCGCCACCTGCCCATCAATTTTACCCTGCCCGGCAATAGCCAGTATATTAACCTGGGCGACTGGATACAATATGATTCATACGCGGTATTTGACGGAGAACAACTTGCTTTAAAATATTATACTGCTTGAAAACATCAGCCATCATTTTGCTGTTTCTTTTTACTGTCTTGCTGGCAGGGGCACAGGCGCCGGCCACCCTTCCGCTGGTATCAGTGCTGAAAGGCGGTTATGCTGATTTCTCCGTAGACAACCTGGGCAATATCTTATTGCTAGACAGTAATAACCAGCTAAAGAAACTTAGTCCTGCCGGAGACTCCGTAGCTATCTATAATAATGTGCGCAAATACGGAAAGGTTTTTTCGGTGGATGCGGGCAACCCGCTTAAAATACTGCTGTATTACAGAGATTTTGGCACCGTTGTGGTGTTGGATCGTTTACTGAACGTACGCACCACCATTGACCTCAGAAAGTTGAACATCTTCCAGGCAAGAGCCATCTGCCAATCTTACGATAATGCCATCTGGGTATACGATGAAGGGGAAGCCAAAATAAAACGCATCAATGACGATGGCATTATCATAGACCAGACCGGCGATTTCAGGCTGCAGCTGGGCGAAGCACCCGCTCCCTCCTACATGGAAGATCATAACCGTTTGCTTTACCTGTATGATAGTGCTCATGGGCTGCTGGTGTTTGATTATTTTGGCACCCTAAAAAACAAGCTTGCCTTTACGGGCTGGCAAGACGTACAACTGGCGGGCAAGTATATTGTTGGTCGCAAGGGAACCCTGCTGGAGCGTTACCAGTTGGCCAGCCTTTCGCTGGAAGAGATACAGTTGCCGCAGGTGCTCAGGGATACAGATAAAATAAAGATCTCGGGCGATCGGCTTTTTTGCCTTCGTAAAGGAAGCCTGTACATTTATGGTTTATAGCGATGCCGCGATGCCTTTGATGGTGGTTGTACGCGCTATGTTAATGTATTGAAGCAATGAACAAATTACTGCACACGGTCATTCTCGATAATACGGTACTGAGTTACCTCATCTGCTTTGGCAGCATATTGCTGGCACTGCTCTTAAAAAAATACCTGTCTCAATATATTGCAGGCATCTTTTTCAGATTGCTGCAACGGACTACCTGGAAGATTGAAAAAGCATCGTTTATAGATCTTATACTGGCACCGCTACAAAGCTTTTTCATTATACTGATTGCGTTTATTGCGCTGGATAAATTACATTTTCCAAAAGCACTTGTTTTTGACATTCACCGCATTACCTCCAAACAAATCATAGACAGCATTGGTACCGGGCTCATCATAGCCAGTTTTATCTGGCTCTTATTGCGCAGTATAGATTTTGTTGCACTAGTATTGGGCGACAAGACCAGTCGCAACGCCTCAGTACGAGACAACCAACTCATCGTCTTCTTCAGGGATTTTTTGAAGGTGATTATCGGTATCATTGGTATACTGCTGGTGATTCAGTTTTCTTTTAATAAAGATATTGGCGCGCTGCTGGCGGGCTTTGGTATTGTGGGTGCTGCGCTGGCACTTGCTGCAAAAGAAAGCCTTGAAAACCTGATTGCTTCCTTCATCATCTTCTTTGATAAACCATTTACGGTGGGTGATCTTGTAAAAGTGCAGGCCATCACCGGCACCGTAGAAAGAATTGGGCTGAGAAGCACGCGCATCCGCACAGATGCCAAGACCTATGTTACCATGCCCAATAAGCAAATGGTAGACAGCATTATGGATAACCTTACCCTGCGCACACAAAGGCGAGCCGATCTCCGGCTTGAAATCAGCCTTTCTACCACCCCCGAACAGCTGCAGCAATTGCTGCAGGAGATACAAAGGATCACCGATGACCCGCCCGTGGTAAACAAAACCATTGCATTAACGGATATCAGCAGCCACGCCTATATCATAACGGTAGAATACTATACAAGCGCCATTCCTTTCCCTCAATTCAGCGAGGCGCGTCAGCACGTGAACCTTGAAATCATTAAAGCCATGGCAGCCCTGCAGGTAGAACTGGCCGGGTTAAATACAGAAGTAAAACTGAGTGGAAGCCTGGCAGGCGTACAGGCATCGAATGAATAAATAATTGCTTAGAGCGAGGCTTTAATCTCCAGCAGAAAGGACTTTATTTTTTGCATAGATTGAATCACTGCAAAACGCTCCTCGGCATGCTGGTTCTTTTTAAGGAAGTCACGCGCGCCCTGCGTGGTAAACTTTCGCTGGCGCAACAGATGGTGTATCATTTCAAGCGTCTTTACATCCTGCGGACGAAAAAACCGGTCACCCTTTTTGTTCTTCTTTGTTTGGAGAAAATCTTCAAATTCATTGGCCCACATACGCAGCAGCGAGTGGTTTACATGAAACATTTCTGCCACCTGGCCAATGGAATAATAGCTTTTTTTAAACAGTTCTTCATCTGCCGGTATTTCAATGGCTTCAACAGCGGCATCAGTATCTTTTAACGAAAGCCTGCCGCGTTTAGAAGGTTGCTTGGGTACCAGTGGCGCAGGTTTTGGCTTACGGCCGCGCTTCTTTTGCAGCGGTGCTTCTGGCGGCACAGCAGGTTCCGGAGCCTGTGGTACAGGGTCGTCATCAAACGCCAATGTAATCTGTTTCAGTTCCTGCATAAAAAAAGTGCTGCTACAAAGATAATTGAAAGCAATCGGTTTAAGGGAGGGTGCACACAGGGCTTCTCAACGGTAATACCATTCATTGCGCTACAGGCTGTAGGGCGGTATTTTTGAACAGGTGCTGCTGCTAATCAAAGCTCTGGTTGGGAGAAGCGGCCATTTTTAACAAACGGTCAAACTGCTCCGGGGTAAGATCATTATAAAAGAAATATACCGGGTCTACATGCTGTCCGTTCTTATGCACTTCATAATGGCAATGCGGGCCGGTGCTCTTGCCCGTACTACCCACCCAGCCAATGATTTCGCCGCGCTTTACCTTCTGGCCGCCATGCACTTTTACACGTACCATATGGCCATAAAGGGTTTCGTACCCATAACCGTGGTTGATGATGACATGGTTGCCATAACCGTTACCGGTATTACCGCCGGTGGTAACCGTACCGTTGGCCGTAGCATAAATGGGTGTGCCCTGGGGCGCCGCAAAATCTAGCCCGGCATGCATTTTCACCGTTTTGTACACGGGGTCTATGCGGTAGCCAAAACCAGATGCAATGCGGTTAAGATCCTTGTTGCTAACGGGTTGTATGGCGGGTGTGCAGGCCAGCAGCACTTCCTTGTTTTTTATAAAGCCGCCAATCTCATCAAAAGATTTGTTTTGAAAGGCCATGCGCTGAGAAAGGTTATTGAGTGTTTGGGCAATGGAGCCGGAGAGATCACTCTGGCTCATGGCCTGTATCAGCTGCATTTCCTTTTGCTTTTCCATA
>DATJGC010000140.1:0-2488 GCA_035495345.1 Chitinophagaceae bacterium
TCCGCTGTCTAAAGATGCTGCATGGATAAGGGTGGCCGCCAATGCAAGTTATGTACAAACCATTCAAATAACCATTGCCATTGCAGCCATTGTACTTTTTTACAGCATTAACCTCATGGGGTTAAAGATGAGCGCCAAGACGCAGAATGTACTTACCATCATAAAAATAGTGCTGATACTGCTCTTAATTGCGCCTGTCTTTTTTTCTGTAGAACCACCATCCGTAGTTGCGGCGGTGGGGGCAACGGCTCCTTTCAGCGAGTATGTAAAGGCCTTTGGGGTAGGACTGGTGGCCGTTAGCTTTACCTATGGCGGTTACCAGCAGACCATCAATTTTGGAGCAGAAGTAAAGCAGCCCGCTAAATACATACCGCGCGGTATCTTTTTGGGCATCTCCATCATTATTCTGCTCTACCTTACCATTAACTACGCCTATATTAAAGTCATTGGTTTTGATACCCTGCATTTACCGGAAACAAAGAATATTGCCGCTATTATGGCCGGTAAAATATTTGGCGTAAATGCAGAGCGCATCCTCTCCGGCTTTCTCTTCCTGAGCGTACTGGCTTATGTAAACGTGTTGCTGATGAGCAACCCGCGCGTAATGTATGCCATGAGCGAAGACAAGATACTGCCACCCATATTCCGGCAACGAAATGAAAAAACAGATGTACTAACGGTATCGCTCAGTGTATTTGCCGCCCTTTGTGCGCTGATTGTTTTTTGGGCGAAGGAGTTCGACACCATCCTCAGCTTCACCATTTTCCTGGATTGCTTTGGCATGGTACTTTCCGCCGGCACCATCTTTATTCTTCGCAAGAAAACCAAACACCTGGACAATACCGGCATCTTTAAAATGAAACTGTACCCCTTATTGCCCGCTGTATTTATGCTGGCATATATTTTTGTGGGCATTAGCATAGCACTGGATTATAAAGGCAATAACTATGCAGCACTCACCGGGCTGGTGGTACTGGCCTCTTTTATTGCTTTGTATTTCTTAGTGGGTGCAGTAAAAAAACCAAGCGCATAACTACATGGATATCTCGTATATTTTAAATGAACTGGGAGAAGATCGGGCACAGTATTTCAATGCCGTTGCGCCGCCCATTATGCAAACCAGCAACTTCGCTTTTAGCAAAGTAGAAGACCTTCGCAAAGCTTTTGAAGATGAAATGGGTGGCTACCTCTATAGCAGGGGCCTCAACCCAACAGTAGATATACTGCGCAAAAAGCTGGCAGCGCTGGATGGAGCAGAAGATGCACTGGTATTTAACAGTGGTGCTTCGGCCATTTTTGCGGCCGTATTTGCCAATGTAAAAGCGGGTGATCATATTGTTTCCGTAAACAAGCCCTATACCTGGGCCTGGAAAATGTTTGATATTATTTTGCCGCGTTTTGGCATCAACACAACCTATGTAGACGGCACCAGCATCCACAACTTTGAAAAAGCCATCTTACCCAACACCACGGTTATTTACCTGGAATCGCCCAATAGTCTTACCTACGAGCTGCAGGATCTGCAGGCCGTAGCAGCATTGGCGCGCAGCAAGGGCATTATTACGGTGATTGATAATAGTTATTGCACACCTGTGTACCAGCAGCCGCTGGCCCTGGGCATAGACATAGCCATGCAAACGGCTACCAAATACCTTAACGGGCACAGCGATACGGTAGGAGGGGTGCTCTCCGGCAGCGCTGCCATGATGAAGAAAATATTTGACAGTGAATACCTGAATATGGGCATTGGCACCAGTCCGTTTAATGCCTGGCTGATGATCAGGGGGCTGCGTACACTCACTGCCAGGCTGGACCGTATTACCGCCACCACGGCCACCATGCTGCAATTCCTTCGGCAACACCCGCGCGTTGAAGAAGTCATTTTCCCTCTCCAACCAGACTTCCCGCAATATGCGCTCGCACAAAAGCAAATGAAGGGTGCCTGCGGACTGGTTACCATTGTAATGAAGGCAGAAAGAATGGAGGAGATTGTTCGCTTTTGTGAATCACTACAGCACATACTCATGGCTGTTAGCTGGGGCGGGCATGAAAGCCTGGCCCTTCCCAAATGCGCTTCTTTATTACCCGCACAGTTTGATAAGACCAACCGGGAGCATAAAATGATCCGCTTTTACTTCGGACTGGAAGATGCTGCCTATCTCATCAAAGATATAGAGCAGGCATTTGCTTTATAAATTAGCGTTTAATTTATACCACCCGCTTTTTTTGGAACCGGTGAAAACCTTATTTTTACTCACCCGTACATTGGCATTGACCGCTTATCATAAAACCATTATACAACCTTAACCACTGTTTAATTTTAGCGCATGAAACTTACACAGCTGCGATCTGTTACTACCTTTCTCACCTTCATATGTATCTGTAGCGTTCCGGTGCTGGCCCAGGACAAATGGGATCTTAAACGTGCTGTAGAATATGCATGGGAGCATAATGTAACCGTAAAACAAGCCAATGTACAGGCAGGCCT
>DATJGC010000141.1:0-18594 GCA_035495345.1 Chitinophagaceae bacterium
GGTGAATACTGATCCCGGGCTTGAACATGCCCGTACGTAAGGCGCCCCGCGTCTTCAAAGTAAATTAACTTTTGTATTAAAGGAAGTGAAATGCTAATTTAATTTCCAAACCTAACTGCTACCCGCAGTCATTTTGCATTGCAGATTATTTTGCCTTTATTTGACTTTTATAAACCCAACCAAACTACCTAACTGATGCCCCTGAACCTGAAACCCATTGCACTCTCCCTCCTTTGTATCTCTTTATTAAGCAGCTGCCTTACAGCAAAAAAAGTGGATAAGCAAGTGGCCAAACATTATGCAGACATCCAGCCCCTGCAAAAGAAAAAGCAAAACGACCTCATATCCATCACCTCTGGCTTAATAGCCACCAATGATCATATCTCAAATTCTGTGACCACCACCAGTAATATGTTACCCCTGCTAGTGTATTGGTCCTGGGATTATAAAAATACCTGTACCCTCAATCCGCAGATACCGGTCAACAATTTTACTGCTACCGTATTAAATTATGGCAGCAGGCGGCTCAGCAGTAAACTTAACGGGCAAAGGTTGGAACTGGTCATCACCAGTATCCCCAACCAATTTGCTATCAATGATAGGGCGCATGTAATATTTTTCGGTTATGCAGTGGGGTGGGATAACGTATCTATCAAAGCCGAAAGGATGGAAATAGTAGTTGCCTATAAGCTTTTTAAAGACAATGCAGAAACCAGGAGCGGGGTGATTTCAATCCCTAATTTTAATGATAAAAGAAACCTGGGAATGTTTACCTCCTGGAAAAAAGCAACCGCTGAATACCTCGACCAGTATGATCAAAACATCACATCGCTGAGCAAATTGGTGGTGGACAGGCTGCTCACCGAATTATAGTTGCCGGAAAATAGCAACGTTCTACTTGCATACAAAAGCAGGCTGGAAATGTAAATATCAACGGTTATCATTTGCTTGCTACTGTTTCATGGCGCAGGAACGTTAAAAGAGATCCCGAAGCCTGTTTAAACAACTGCTAATTGTGCAGCTATTCAGCCTGCTGTAACCGCTGTAATTTTTGAAGGCAGTCGGCTACTTCCTCGTCCGATACTTCACTAAAATCTATATAAGCACCACCAACACCATAAAAAACATCCGGAATAAGTACCGCAACCAATTCATCTACTGCGCTGCTTATTTTTTCTACAGCACCCTTTGCAATGACCGGAACGGCCACCACTATTTTTGTGGGCATACTTTTCTTCAACAGCTGGATGGTAGCCAATAATGTATTGCCTGTAGCAATGCCATCGTCAATCAACAGAAGTATCTTTCCAGTAAGACTTTCGGGTTCGCGTTCGCCCAGAAACTTTTGTTTCATTTCCAGTAAACGGGCTCGTACGCTTTCTGTTTCGCTTTGTATATAGCTGGCGCTTACATTGTCATGCGGTACTATAAATTGCTCTGTCAGTCCAACGGCGCCAATGGCATATTCCTTATTGTTTGGATGGCCTATCTTTTTCACCAAAACTATTTCAAGCGGCAGGTGCAATTCTTTAGCCACTTCATAAGCCACAGGTACTGCGCCACGTGGCACGGCCAATACAACACCGTTCACATTCCTGTATTTGTTTAGCATGGCAGCGAGCCGCCTGCCTGCTTCGCTACGGTTTACAAATCGATACATATACATTGCTTTAAGGCGTAAGCGCCACCGGCTGAAAATGGACTTCAAACCATTGTGCCGCTAATGTGCACACCTGTTCCATCTTACCTGTTTCTTCAAACAAGTGAGTGGCACCGGTCACCAGGGCCATGTGTTTCTCGCAGTGCAACGCTTCCAATGCCTGCTTGTTCAGGGTGATCACCTCGGTGTCTAAACTGCCTACAATTAACAGTGTGGGCGCTTTCACTGAGGGTAGAAATTGCATTGCCAAATCGGGCCTGCCACCCCGCGATACCACGGCGGCAATGGCCGGCATTTCACTTGCGGCTACCAACGCAGCCGCAGCCCCGGTACTGGCGCCAAAGTATGCCACACGCAAATGCTTGCAATCCTCCTGGTCTGCTATCCATTCCGTCACCATTTTTAAGCGTTCTGCCAGTAACAGAATATTAAACCGGTTCCTTTGATCATTGTCTTCTGCAGGCGTTAACAGGTTGAACAGCACGGTAGCTATACCGGCGCGGTTCAGGTAATCTGCCACCATCCGGTTCCTGGAACTGAGCCAACTACTTCCGCTGCCATGCGCAAACAGCACAAGACCCATTGGTTGAGCAGGAATGGCAATGTCTGCTGGCAACTTTATTGTGCCCACGGATACCTCGGTGGTACTATTTTTGACGGGTAAATGCATCTGCGTTAGTAGAAAATACCTGACAAACCTACCCCCTGTACCGCCGCCGGGCAATGACTATCAGCAGTCCTCCCTTTGATGGCACTCATTGACCAGCACTCATCATTATTATTGCTTTACCTAAACTCAATGGCCATGTTAAAGCATCCATACAAAGAAGCAATGCCAGATGAAGAAAAACTTATCAGCACTTTATCAGACAAGGCAACATTACTGATGAGCCAAAGTGATTTACAGCCGCTGTTCAACAGCATTGGTGATGCGCAACTTGTTTTGCTTGGAGAAGCTTCGCACGGCACGCATGAATATTATACGTGGCGTAGTTACATCACGCAGCAATTGATCAAAGAAAAAGGTTTTCAGTTTATTGCAGTAGAGGGAGACTGGCCTGATTGCTATCAACTGAACAGGTATGTAAAGAATTATTCCAATGCCGGACAATCAGCCGTAGATGTTTTAAGGCGCTTTAATCGCTGGCCCACCTGGATGTGGGCCAATTGGGAAATTGTTGCTTTGGCTGAATGGCTTTACAAGCACAACAAATCCCTGCCTGCAAACAAAAAAGTAGGCTTCTATGGATTAGATGTGTACAGTCTCTGGGAAAGCATGGACGCTATCCGGCAGTACCTGCAGCGCACCGATCCGTCGGCATTAAAAACAGCCGAAGAAGCGTTGCATTGTTTTGAACCTTATCGTAAAGATGAAGGCCGCGCTTATGCAAATGCAGCACGTTTTGTACCTGAACTCTGCGAGGATGAAGTGGTGGAACTGTTACGCAAAATTCAGGCGCATTTGCCGCAGTACAACACAGACCATGAGAATGTTTTTAGTGTGCAGCAGAACGCGTACGTTACCGTAAACGCAGAAAGATATTACAAAGCCATGGTAAGAGGGGGCGCTCATTCATGGAATGTGCGAGACAGTCATATGGCAGACACGTTGGATCGATTGCTGGATTTTCATGGTCCAAATAGTAAAGGCATTATCTGGGAACATAATACGCATATTGGCGATGCGAGGGCCACCGATATGACCCATGAAGGGATGTATAATGTTGCGGAACTGGTAAGGTTAAAACACCATGAAAAAGGCGTGGTGCTGGTAGGCTTTGGCTCTTACAAGGGCGAAGTAATTGCCGGTAAAAGCTGGGGTGCGCAAATGAAAAAAACGGAAATGCCGCATGCACGCAAAGGAAGCTGGGAATATCTGCTGCATAAGGCAGGTACACAGAATAAGCTGTTGCTCATGCAGGATTTGATGAACGAAGATTTTATGGAGCATCATCTTCCGCACCGTGCTATTGGTGTAGTGTACAACCCGGCTTATGAGCAGTACGGCAACTATGTTCCCACCATCTTGCCTCTTCGGTATGACGCGTTTATTTATATCGACAAGACCACGGCTCTGCACCCGTTGCATATTGTGCCTGATGGAACACAAATACCGGAGACTTATCCTTTTGGCGTGTAAATATTGTTTGCGGGTATTAAATTATTGTGAAATTCTCACTGTCTTTAACTGTAAGGGCTGCCCGGCTTTTTCCAGCAGCATGGCTTGCATGGTAGTATCATGATTTGTTCATCAATTTCAGGTCAATCTTCAGGCTGAATGATGACCACTGTTAGAGGTAAGGCTTTTTGCGCTCAGCGTATGGATGTGTTACAAGCTTCCAACATCAGTACCTTTAATTTTCGCTTTGTTACGCTTGATCAACTACAAAGCTTTGAACAACCTAGCCCGGCATTATAGACGATAATGTGCCGCTCATCTTTTCAAAAACTCCATTTCACTCTTAAGAAAGCCCGGTGATTGATTGCTTCAAAATTGGTAAGCAAGGTTACAAAATAGGATTGCCAGATAATATCCACATCAAGATTGGCGGCAATATTGTATTTGGCGGAGGGAAATACAATGAACAAATTGCTGCCGGGCGAGTATAACACACTAGTGTTTACTGAAAACAGGGGTGTAATTTCTTTGCTGACAACGCCAATAAAGCTCCATTTTGTGGGCATAAGATTTTTAGGCGAAAGTTTGAGATTGATTGTGCTCCAGTCGGTCACCGGCTTGCTTACCCCATTGTTATTATACAACAGCCCAACATTGGCATACCATCCGTTCCGCCAAACATAATCTGCTTCTACTGCCAGGTTGAATTGTCTGGTTGAGTCACCGTTGCTCCAAAAGTATTGTGCCTCACCTTTAAAACCTGTATTCTTAATATTGCCAGCCCAACCCGCGCCGATACTTATTTGCGCTTTATACACCCCCGCAATAAACTGTAGGTCATAGCCTGATTTGTTTATGTTGTATTTGGCGGCGGCTACATGGTTGCTCGGGCTAGCTGAGTAGGCGTAGGCAAATTCTATGTTTGCAGCCTGGCTAAGAAGCTGTTGATAGCGCGCACCATCCACCCCCGGCCTTTCTTCGTAATCAAAATCCAGAAAATTATACGCATTAAATATATCGTTTGGGTTCCAGTGGGTGGTCATTCCCCAGTTTATTCGCTGACGGCCAAGTTTTGCATTCCAGGTACTGTCACGGTATTCAATACTGAGCCGCTCAATATTTGTATGCAATACTATCGAGTTATTGTTTATCCATGATTGCTGAAGGTTTATCGCTTCATTCTCATTTCTTAGGCCTTTTGCAAAATCGGGCGTCAGTTTTACTTCTTCCCCCCAAAACAAACGATTCCGGAATTCTGCTGCAGCAGTTATTTTATGGGTGGGCGTATATTTAAAATTTAAGCGCTGATGAAGGAGGTTGACAGCAATAGTTTGTTTAAAATCACTGTCAAATGAAAGCGATTCCAGGTTCTTGCAATAGCCCCTGATGGATAATGTCCTCACTATCTCAGTTGTATCCTGCGCCGCACTGTGGTTTGCAAAAACGAGTAATAGTATGACGGCAAACCGGTTCATCTAATTTATGTTTGCAGCGTTTGTGCACGTTCAGTACTTATTGGCGAAGTGTCTGATGCAACTTTTCCATCCACCAGCGTTATCACTCTTCTCGCTCTCTCTATTACCCGTTGGTCATGCGTGGAAAACAGAAAGGTAATATCTTCCTCCTTGTTCAACCTGGCCATGAGGTCTAAAAGATTGGCGGCAGAGGTAGAATCCAAATTGGCTGTTGGCTCGTCTGCCAGCACAAATTGTGGTTTACTTGCCAGCGCTCTTGCCACCGCCACCCTTTGTTGCTGGCCGCCGGAAAGCTTAGATGGACGAACATTCCGCTTGTCTTCAAGGCCTATTTCTTTTAATAGCTTTTCAACACGTCTTTCACGAATCTCCTTCCTTGTATTTTGCAATTGCATGATAAACTCAATGTTTTCTTTTGCTGTTAAAACAGGAATCAGGTTAAACGATTGAAATACGAAGCCAATATGCTTCAGGCGAAAATTGATCAACTCGTTGGATGAAAGCTTTGTAATATCAACGTCATTATTAATTATGTTTCCTTGCTGCGGCTTGTCCAGTCCACCTATCATGTTGAGAAGCGTAGTTTTACCGGAACCAGAAGGTCCAACTACGGCGGTAAATTCACCCCGTTCCAGGTGCAGGTGTACCTGGTTTATTGCATAGACCGGTATTGTTTTGGGGTTATATACTTTGCTGATATTATGTGCGTCTATAACTGTATTCATATACATTAAATTATCGTCTAAGCGCTTGCACGGGCTGCAGCTGCAATGCTTTCTTTGCAGGAAGCAGTGAGGATACGATGGCCGTTGCAAAGACTATTAGTAATACCCCCACAAATTTATCTGATGGAAACTCAGGGTAGATGGTGGTACTGTACCCAAAACTGCTCATCATTTCCCTTCCCATGCCTGAAAGATCAAGTCCGTGTTTGGCGTAGTACTCTGTAAGCATCCAGCCTATCAGTATGCCCAGCGGTGCACCGGCCAGTGTGAGGAAGGTTGTTTCCAGCAATACCATTAAGAATATTTTTATTTTGGTTGTTCCAAGCGCTACCATCATTCCTATTTCCCTGGTTCGTTCTAAAATTGCCATAAGCATGGTATTGATAATGCCAAAGGCAAGCGCCAACATTATGATTGCCATCAGTATAAAAGACAACTGGTTAGTGGTTTTTACCAGCAGGTCTGTTTCCGGAGATATTTCTTTCCAGTTTTCGATTTTGTAGCGCGGCAACAATTGCTCAAGTGATCGCTGCGTTGAAGGCAAGGCATCATCCTTTTTTAATAAGACTGCTATTTCATGAAATGATGCGCCAATGTTTAAGAGGCTGTTCATATCAACCATACGGATATAAACATTGCGCTCATCCAACGGGGCGTTTGCACTTTGGTAAATGCCTGCTACACGAAAGGCGCCAGACACAATGCCGCCAGTAGTATCTGTAAAGGTCAGTACTAACTTTGAGCGACATTTCAGTTTCATTTTTTTCGCCAGTTTCTTCCCAATTAGCACTTCATTCTTTCTGGCATTGTTGAGCAGGTTTCCTTCTGTAATTTTTTTATCCAGCTGTGACAGCTCATTTTCCTGTTCAAGGAGGATGCCGTTTATTTGCACCCCGCTGCTGCCGGTGGCGGTGGCGAGCATCCCAAAGCTAACACTGCGGGCAGCTGCGGCTTTTACGGCTGGTAATTTACGGATGGCGTATAAGGCTTCAGGGCCATTGCTTACAATGAATTTAGGGTCGTAGTCCTGTGTAAACCTGGCATCGTGTATTTGTAAATGTCCCACTTCTGCATCAATCACTGTTCTTATACGAGCGTTGATCATCCCCCGGTACAACGCCAGTATGTCAATGCCGGCAAAGAGGCCAACCGTTATTGAAAACATGATAACGAGGCTGCGCATTTTGTTTCGCCAAATATTCCGCCATGCCATGGTAAAGATCATACGCTCCTATTTTTATTTATTTTTTCATAGCCTTTACCGGGTTTAATAACATTGCTTTCATCAGTGTATAAAGAGATAAGGTCAGCCCGATAATCAACACAATGATTCCCTGGCGTATAAAAATGGCTGCGTCTAAGGAAGTGGGAAAAACAGGTTCAAAGCCAAACCGCTGGTAAGTAGCCGCAGTTTCGCCACTTATTTTTATTGGGTGTTGCCTGAAGTAGTAAACAACGGGTATGCTGGCTAAGATGCCAAGTAAGCATCCTGAAAGCACTGTAAGTATAGATTCTAATGCCAGGAGCAACATTAATTTCAGCTTTTGCATTCCTATGGCTACCAGCATCCCCATCTCAAACTGGCGCTCTACCATCATCATCAGCAGGGTGCCAAAAATTCCGAAAGAGATAAGCATGTACAAAATACCCTGAACAACTTTTGCGTTGCCGTTGTCTGTTTGAATATGCTGCTTGATGTCTGGGATGATTTCGCTCCATGTTAAGACTTCAAAGTCTTTTCCCAACCCCGCTGCTAAACGCGTGGCCATTGCTTCAAGGTTCCTGGTTGTGTGCAATGATAATATGTAAGCGGTGATCATACCCTTTGCACCGTAGAATTCCTGGGCGGCTTCCAGGGGCATAAATATTATTTTTTCGTTTAGATCTGGTGAACCAAACCTTGCAATGCCTGCAATCCGGTACCTGCCTGCAGAGGTGGCCCCGTGGTAGCCCTGGCTGACCAGCACAATGCTGTCTTGCACATTTAATTTTAATCGATTTGCCAGGCCTTCTGAAAGCAGCACGTCCTTGCTATTACCATTCAGGTATTCGCCAATAATTATTTTGTTCTTCAGGAAACTGACCTGGTTTTCCTTTTCAGGCTCAATACCCACCAGCAGGCAACCTTTTGTGATATTGTCTCCTGAGGCCAATGCAAAAGATTCAAGTCTTGGGGTTACAGCACTAACGCTTTTCTCCGAGAACAGCTTTTGCTCTGTAGAGGGTGTTGCTTCAAAACTATTATCCAGTATCTGTTCGTCCTGGTAGCCATACCTGTGCACCTGCAGGTACCCTGTGTAAAAGCTGACTACATTTTTTACAAGGTTATCAAAAATGCCCTCTCTTAAACTGCTGGTAAGAATGGAAAGTATAACCGCAAAAAAGATAGCCACCATGGTAATACTGGTTCGGGTAGGGTTTCGCCACATATTTTTCCAAGCCAATTTCAATAGAAACATGAGTGAGAATTTGGGTTTTGGCACTATAGTTAACCAACTGTTTTCAGTTTTTCCGTTGTAAAAAAGACATCGTCTATCGGCCGGTTGTATTTAATGGATCGGTAGATCATCTCGGTTCTTTGATTCTTTTTTTCTAGCGGTATCATTTCAAACCTCGTTGGTATTAACCGGTTATCCATTGTTTTTACGTCATAGGCATTCATCACATTCACAAGCTTTCCATCTTCATCAAAGAACTTTGTATGTAATTCAAGAAAATCTTTTTTGTCGATGCAAACAATTAGCTTTCCCCAAATAATGGCTGCTTCGGGTTTTGGAATCATTTCAATGATATAACATGGCCTGTTATCAATGATGGTATCACCAACAATGCTGTGGTTGTAATCAGTAACGATGGAGGATTCTTTCACCAAATCATCATTGGTGAAGTCAGTGCCCATCCAGCTCTGGTTCATCATACTGGGCGGTAATTTTATGGTTCGCTCCAGCGAGGGTATCCAGTTCCAGACTTCCTTTTTACGTTTCAAGAATGCAATTCCTTTGTCCCTGGCGGGTGCCTGAATGAGGATCAGAGAAAAATCGCTGCCCTTTAGCCAGGCTCTCACATCCATACTTCTTGTCCAGTTTGGCCGTACGGTAGTAATGGTTAGTTCTACCTGCGATGTTGTTCCACGCATTTTATCATTGGCTTTCTGCACAATCTCCTTTGCCGTCTGCGCATGAATGCACGTACTGATAAAGCAGGCTACATGAAATAGCAATCTATACTGCATGAGTAATGATGTTTACATGACATTCACTGCGGAAGCAAATGCATTTTTTCGGTTTGCTGATTTCCTGCTTTCGCATAAAGATATTTTCACGCAATGCTAAAGGGGCGGGCACAGAAAATATATGACGACAATTGCAGCGGACGCCAACGGTTATCATTTTTTCGGACAAGACTAGTTATCCGCTGTGGTGTAGCTTAAGAAGTTGACCGCAATCAGACCATGCGCTATTGGTCATCGTACCTGGCTTTGCTATTCTGCCAGATATTTGGATAAGTTTTTCATAGGATATTGGATACCAAGCGAGGCTGGATTTCTATCCGGCCTTTTCTTTTTTGTACATAGTGTGTATCCAATGGTATATTTCCCTGGCTGCAGGTACGCCCGATGGCATTGATAATGCTGAAAGCTGTAGGACCGTTACACTTGTAAGCCGCTATTCCGAAGAAGCGAAATGAATAGTCATTTTTGAAAGGGTGAGGAAGCGTGCTATTTCTTTTCGGTGCTTTTGTACATCATAATACAGTTTTTCAAGCCCAATCCAGATGAGGAACCAGCCGCAGGGCTCCATCAGCACACGCAGCAACTGGAAGACAATATGTTGCCATTGCTTGTAGCTTATTATGAAGTCAGCGGCCATAACGCACATACCCGTCAGCAGCAGCAGGAGCCCTTTTTGAAATGTTGCCCGGTGTTCTCTTAAACAGCGGGTGTATTGATTTTTAAAAAACTGTTGCAGGTTGGTGACAATATCTCGTTCTTTTTCCACGCTTCTTTTATCCTCGGGTAATAGTAGGATAAGGTTAGACGCTGGCTTTTCTTTGCCTGCAAGCGCTAACTCCAGTTCGTGCAAAAAATCTTCGGATACGCGTCTTTTCAAAAAATGTCTTGAGTCAAAGTCGGAATAGATATCGTCAAAATCATCCAACCATAAACTTAATTCAGGTGCTTTGGCGTTCATGGCAGTTTAATGAGCCGGGTTGCGTAGCAGAAAATTGAAAATGAACAATAAAATCAGGAGCAGTATAATAACAAGCACCGTATAATGTAACGCTGTTGTTGGTAACCAACGCGGTTGCTTTCGTTTTTGAAAATCAGGTTTCATGTTGGCTGTCAAGGTAGGCATACAACATGAAACAATCTATGACAGCAGGCATGGTAGGGCCCAATTATTGTCATTTTTAGGGTAGGGTTACAGCGTATCTGGTGCTAACCTCCACCATTCGTGTTTGCTGCGCACAACTTAAAAGAATGGCATTTAATTACTTCGCCGGGTGGTCTGCCTGCCATCACTGTAAATAATTACCGGGATCATTTTCATTACTATAGCTCGCTTATAACTTTAATGGGTAAATATTGCCTATGCAAACCATAAAATTTATCAGTGCCGATGCTGGGCAGAAAGAATTTGCGCTGGCCGTTCGGAGGAATGTAAATGAATATTTCAGTAAAAACGGCGTTTCAATCAAAGGGAACACCCGGCTGGCTATCCAAACCATTGTTATGTTGTCATTGTACATTCTTCCGTTTGCGATGCTCTTTCTGTTTTGCATGAACGAGATCACGGCCTTGATGATGGCAGCTTTAACGGGGGTGGGCATGGCTGCGGTGGGTATGTGCGTCATGCACGACGCTGTTCACGGATCCTATTCAGAAAAGGATTGGATTAACAAAATGCTCGGCGGCACAATGTATTTATTGGGCAGCAATGTTTTTAACTGGAAAATACAACACAATTACCTGCATCACTCTTACACTAATATTGAGGGCTATGATCACGATATTGATTCAAAAGGCCCCATTCGTTTATCACAATATGCACCGCTTAAGAAAATTAATCGGTATCAATACATTTATGCATTTTTCTTTTACGGTCTGATGACTATCTCAAAGCTGATTAACGATTTTATCCAGCTACATAACTTCAACAAAGCCGGGATTACCCGCAAGTATCAGGTAAATCCTGTAACGGAATACATAAAAATGATAATGATAAAGCTGCTGTATCTTTTTGTATTTATTGGCCTGCCTATACTGTATACGCCGTTCTTCTGGTGGCAGGTACTCCTGGGTTTTTTTGTGATGCACTGGTTGGCGGGCTTTATTTTGGGCACCGTTTTTCAGATGGCGCACGTGGTGGAGGGTGCGGAGCAGTTGATGCCGGATAAGGAGGGCGTCATCAAGGAGAACTGGGCCGTGCATGAGTTGCGTTCAACTTCAGACTTTGCGCGCAATAATGCATTCCTTGAGTACTTTGTAGGCGGCCTTAATTTCCAGATTGAACATCATTTATTTCCCAATATTTCGCATATTCATTATCGTGAGATTGCGATGATCGTTGAGCGTACCGCAAAAGAGTTTGGGTTTGAGTATAACCTTAAACCTAGCTTTCGGCAGGCCTTTGCTTCGCATGTTCGGCGCTTGAAAGAATTGGGCAGGCCTTAAAATGCATGTTTTTGTGACTGTTAGAATGGGTTTGGGCAAATGCTTTTATGAATACTATGAGCAGATGTGTATGAAGAGATCACATGCCTGGACACGAGTTCGTTTTCCAAACCCTATTTTTGTACATGCTTACAATGGCAGCAGGCGATTTACATACTCTCGGTTTCACTACGCTGGAAAACATCTACACAACAGAAGAAATTCAAACGATAGGTGAACAAATCAATTATAGCAGTGAAGGGGGTAATATCAGCAAGTCGGAAGACATATTCTCCATCCGTCAATTATTAATGCACTATCCTCGGCTTAAAGAATTCGTTTTTAATACGCGATTGAAGCAGGTATTAAAGCAATTGCCGGGCAATGAGTACTTTGTGGTAAAGAGCATTTACTTTAATAAACCTGCTGCTTCCAACTGGTTTGTAGCTTACCACCAGGATGTAAGCATATCCGTCAACGAAAAGCGCTCCCTGCCAGGATTTACACATTGGACCGTAAAAAGCCAACAGTTTGCTGTTCAGCCGCCACTCCACATTCTAGAGGGGGTGCTTACAGTCAGAATACATCTTGATGATACCAATGAAGATAACGGCGCGCTAAAAGTGATGCCCGGCACCCACCTCAACGGAATTATTATGAGTAGTGGGATCCAACAGGGTTTGCCTACTGAAGTAAGTTGTAATGTTAGGGCTGGAGGAATTATGCTAATGAAGTCATTATTGCTACATAGTTCTGCGAGAACAACCAATGGCAGGCCAAGAAGGTTTATTCATATAGAGTTTGCCAACGAAGAGCTTCCGGATGGCCTGCAATGGGCAGAACGCATGAGTATATAGCGCTGGCTTCTACATACATTCAGTTCACTATACCTACTCATTTTAACGCCTTCAACAACGCGCTGATGGTGGCCAGGTGGTGATCATCATGCTCGGCCACAAAAAGAAAATGATCCATTGTGCGCATGGGCGTTTTCAGCCGCGGATGAAGTGCATACTTGAAAATAGTGGCTGTATCAATATCTTTTATAAGCGCAAGCGTCTGCTGGCGGACTGTCTGAAAACGTTGCAATAAATCCGGTAGGGGCGTCTCATTGTGCTGCGCCGTAGTTGTAGCAGTATTTAGTAGATCCGTTGGCCGCAGTTCAGGAAGTCCATTGCATATATCCTCAAACCGTCCCTGCCATAAAGTTTCCAGGTCTGATAAATGACCCGCATTTTCTTTAATGGTCCATGTATTCCCCAGCCGCGCTGTAAGCACCGCCTCCGGTACATGTTCCAGTTTGTGCGCCAGCCGTAGCGGTGTTCCTTCCAATCGCTCGATAATGGAGGGAAATATATTTTGCTGCTGGGTAAAGTCAAATTGCCTGTCGAACCATTTTACCTGTTCCATATCACTGCGTATTTACAATGAACCAACTATTATTTGTTGTGTCAGGGATGAATTGACTGTGCAATTTCCCATGCTGCAATATACTTATCTCTTTAAAAATAAAGCCCCTGCCTGCTGAAGCAGCTGAAGGTGCGTTGGGTGTTCATGTCAAATTCCCAGCGGCCCGCCTCCCGCAGGTTGGGTATGCAGGATTAAAAGTTTAAATATTTTTGTACGTTAATTAAAAAGTCTACTATATTTGTAGACTAATAAGAATTGGTACTTTTCCTGCGGGGTGCAAACCGGGGGGTGAGTATCATCAGCATCATATGACTTTATACAATCGCAATATATCAACTGTATATGCCTTACTGGGTACAGGGGATGGTATGCGTTGCTGTTGCTGAAACGTATCCCGCCTGCCATTGAGCCTCACCACTAGTTTTCAATTACTTTTTACATTAACAGCATAAATACAACAATGAACAGATTAGCACTTAATACCAAACCGGTGTATACCGGCAGCAGCGGGCCGTAGGGGTTCAATGGCATTCGCAACATAAAAAAACCGGGATTGGTTGAAGCAATCCCGGCAGTTAAAACAAGGTCCCGGGAATTGCAAATGGTGAAACCACCTGCAGGAACCTTATTGTTTAATAACCAAAACAAATATAATGAAGAATTATGTTGGGCTGGCCCTCTTGCTGCTGCCCTTTCTATTGCCTGCGCAAGAACCGGCCACCGGCACCCCCGCCACGGCGCAGGATAATGTCTCCCTCTCAGGGCATGTGATTGATGAAAAATCAAAACTTCCACTTGCCGGCGCCACCATTCACATAAAGGGTACCACTCATGAAGTACAAACCGATGCCAAAGGCGCATTTCAATTTGTTACCGGCCAGAAGATCCCTGTCGTATTTATTGTAAGCTATGTTGGTTACGAGACTTCCGAAACCAGCATCAATCGATACAATGATATTGTGGTAAGCCTCCATGAGGCCAGTACCCAGCTCAATGACGTAGTAGTGGTAGGTTATGGCACCCAAAAACGCAAAGCGCTGATCAGTGCCGTTAGTTCGGTTACCGCTAAAGATATAAAAGGCATACCGGTAGCTGGTTTTAATGAACAGTTACAGGGAAAAGCCGCAGGCCTGCAGGTAAACAGTAATACCGGCATACCCGGCGATGGTGCGTTTGTACGAGTGCGCGGTGCCACCTCTATCAATGCAAGCAATGACCCCCTGTATATCATTGATGGAGTATTTGTAAATAATAGCAGCCTGCAGACAGTGAATACCGGCGGAAGGGCCACCTCACCCATTGCAGATATCAACCCCGCCGATATAGAAAATATTGAAGTACTGAAAGATGCGAGCGCTACGGCCATCTATGGCGCGAGAGGTGCCAATGGCGTGGTGATTATTACGACCAAACGGGGCGACTATAACGGCAAAGCACGTGTAAACGCCGGCGTCTCACAGGGATGGGCAAGCGCTGCCAGGCTTTGGGACCTTACCACCGGTCCGCAGCACGCCACGCTGGTGAATGAATTTTATGGCAACTCTTATAAGGATGCCGTCACCGCAGCCGATAAAGCAAAGTACCAGCTGGCTCCTTTCAGACCCGCCAGTGCCGGCGGACGCGGGCTTCCGGAAGAACAGCAAACTTACGACCGCCTCCATGAACTGTTCCGCCAGGCGCATATACAAGACTATAACCTTTCCGTTGCCGGAGGTTCAAAAACATCTCGCTACTATATTGGCGGCAGTTATACCAACCAGGAAGCCATTGTAAAGCCTTTGTATTTTAACAGGGCCTCTTTAAAAATAAACGCAGATCATAAACTGAGCGATAAATTTCAGTTAGGGGTCAGCAATAGTTTCACCCGTTCTTTTCGTAACCAGGGACGTACCGGCGATGGACCTGCCGGTGGCATGTTACAATCCGCCCTGCATACACCTACTTACCTGCCCGAGGTAAATGCAGATGGAACGCCGGCAAGATGGGCGGGCTTTGATAACCTGCAGGTGCTGATTAATAATTACAATGTGCATACCACCAGTCTTCGCTACATTGGTAATCTTTATGCAGAAGCAAAATTATTCCGTAACCTTACTTTCCGCGGCAGCTGGAGCCTTGATTATAATAACTATAATGAGTCTGAATACTGGAATGATCAAACCCAATTAGGAGCGGCTCCTACCAACGGTCTGGCCACCTCGGCCATTACACAGAATACTACCTGGATCAATGAACAAACCCTCAATTACCGAAACAACATTGATAGCAGGCATTCCTTCGGCGTATTGCTGGGTAATTCTGTACAAGGCAATACCACTAGCAGCACTTCTGCGCAGGGCTCGGGTTTTCCCAACAATGCGTTTACCTTAATCTCGGCCGCTGCTACCCGTACTTCTTCACAGGCCTGGACCAAGGCCACGCTGGCTTCCTTCTTTTCGCGTGTGGATTACAGCTATGCCAATAAATACTTCGCAGAATTTAGTATTCGTGCAGATGGTTCCTCAAGATTCGGTACCAATAACAAGTTTGGATACTTTCCCTCCGTGGGTGCCGGCTGGCGCCTGAAGGAAGAAGGCTTTCTTAAAAATGTAGCCAGCATAAGTGATTTAAAACTGCGCGCCAGTATTGGTGTAACCGGTAATCAAAACGGCATCAGCAATTTTGCTTCACTGGGTACCTGGACGGGCGGCGCGGGCTACCCAGACAATGCCAGTGGCGATAAAGCGGGCATTGCCCCGCAGCAGTTGGCCAACCCAAACTTGCGTTGGGAAAAAACACGGCAGGTAAATGCAGGGCTTGATGTAGCATTGTTTAAAAACCGCCTCACCTTGGAGTTCAACCTCTATTCAAAATATACCACCGATAATTTATTGCAACTACCCGTACCCGGTATAACCGGCTTTTCAACCTATTACAGCAATGCTGGTGAAATCAGCAACCGTGGCTTTGAACTCAGCATCAGCAGCACCAATATAAAGAACAATAATTTTTCATGGCAAACCAGTTTCAATATTTCCGGAAACAGGAACCGCATAGAAAAACTTGCCACACCCATTACGCAATACAACAGGGATTGGGTAAGGCTGCAACAGGGCTACTCACTGTATTCTTTCTGGTTATACAAACAACTGGGGGTAGATCCGCAAACGGGCAACGACATCTTTGAAGATGTGAATAAAGACGGGCAGATAACGGTAGCAGACAGGCAGATACTCGGCAATGCTGCGCCTTCATTGTTTGGTGGCTTAACCAATAATATTACTTACAGGGATTTTGATCTTGGCGTACTTATCAGCTTTCAATCTGGCAATGATGTGTATAACCTCAATAAGTTTTTTGGGGAAGGCGGCGGTACCCGCGATGCTAACCGCGTTTTATTTGCAGACCAGCTTAACCGCTGGCAGAAGCCGGGCGATATTACAGATGTGCCGCGCCTGACTGCCTTTGGCAACAATTATACGCTGGAACAAAACAGTCGCTTCCTGGAAGATGGCTCATTTGTAAAATTGCGCTCGGTTACGCTTGGTTATACCCTGCCACGCCGGCTCACCAACCGTGTTAAGCTGGAGACTGTGCGTCTCTACTGTAGCGGTACCAATCTTTTTACGCTTACACATTATACCGGGCCTGATCCGGAAGTGAACGTAACCTCACTCCAGAACATCCAGGGGCTAGACCTTGGCACGCCCCCGCAACCGCGTGTTGTGCAGGTAGGCATCAACGTTACACTCTAACCAAACAATACATTAACCAATGAAATACATACGATTCTTATACTTTTTCTTACTGCTGGCCGGTTTCAGTTCCTGCAAAAAATTCCTGGAAGTGGTACCGCAAGACAGTATCCCCGATGACCTCACTATTGTTGATAAGGCCTCAGCGCAAACCGCCCTGCGGGGTGTTTACAGGGCCCTCTCTGCAGACAACTATTATGGGAGCTCTTTTCCATCAGTGGGTTATCTGCAGGGAGACAATATCCAGTGGACGGGTTCGCAATCCATTGTACAGCAGTTTATAGATCATAAAGTAAAAGCAGACAACGCTACTGTGGCAGGTATCTGGTCTGGTATTTATGCTACTATCAACCGCGCCAACTACGTTATTGACCGCGTGCCGCCGCTGGTAGATGCCACATTAACGGATGCAGACAGGGCGCAACTCACCGGCGAAGCCTATTTCATACGTGCCCTCGCGTACTTTGACCTGGCCCGTACCTGGGGCGGTGTACAGATTGTATTAACGCCTACCTTATCCGCCACAGACAAAACCAACATCAAACGCAGCACGGTACAGGAAACCTATGCACAGGTACTGGCAGATCTTACTAAGGCCGCTTCTTTGCTAACACTGCCTAACGCGCAGAATCCTGTGCGTGCCAACCGAGAGACCGCCTGGGCACTGCTTGCACGCTTCTATCTCTACAATGGCAATTGGGCAGAGGCGGAAAATTATGCCAGCAAGGTGATTGGCAATACCAGCAATTACCAATTGTTGAAACCGTACAGTAGTTTTTTTCAGCCTTCCAGCGCAGTGGCTACCAAAGAATCTGTGTTTGAATTAGCCTATAGTTCTACCTACACCAATGGACATCGTAACCAGTGGCAGCCTCCTGCTAATGGCGGTACCCGGCAGATTGCGCCCAATGACGCACTGGTAAGTCTTTTAAATGATCCGCTCAGCGGCGGTAACCGCAATGCATTGATTGCAAAGACAGCCGCGGGCCTCTGGTATGGCAATCTCTACTATCGCAGCCCGGCCACAGACCCTGCCTATGTTCTACGGATAGCTGAGCTATACCTTATCCGCGCAGAAGCAAGGGCGCAACAAGGAAAAATTGCAGAAGGTTTGGCAGATCTCAACGCCGTGAGAGATCGCGCAGTCCTTGCTGCCAGTACTGCTGCCTCCAAAGAAGCGCTCTTGCTGGCCATTGAAAATGAAAGACGATTGGAATTCGCGCTTGAGCCTCACCGTTGGTTTGATTTGGTGCGCACCGGCCGCGCAGGGGCTGTACTGGGTGTAACAGACGCCAACAAATATGTGTTGCCCATACCCGCCGCTGAGTTGCTGGCAGATAAAGCACTTACACAAAACCCTGGCTATTGAGTGGCAAATTATCAACCTGTTTAAACTATTTTTTTATGGGATACAGCATCAATCAACCCGCCCCGCACAATGCCCTTGGTCCGCAAGGAGTGGGGGCTTATTGGTCGCCCCCAGTACAATTCATTTTCCGGGTGGCAGCCATTTATTTTACGCTGCAATGCATTCCGCTGGACGCCAGGTTTTACCGGTTTTTGTTTTCTATCAACTGGTTACACTTGCAGTTTAGCGATGTGTTTGCGCTGGCACGCTATACTCCTCGGTTTTTCAGTAGCACTGAAAGCTATGCAGACTGGGGTATCATTTTTCTTATTGCACTGGTGGCGGCCGTTGGGTGGACCTATGCCGACAGGCAGAGGTTCAAGCCTTACAACGAAGTTTTTTACTGGGTAAGAACGATTGTAAGGTATCGCTTAGCCATTGCCGTTATAGCCTATGGTTTTATAAAATTC
>DATJGC010000142.1:0-2334 GCA_035495345.1 Chitinophagaceae bacterium
TTAATATAATCCAGGGAGATATCACAAAAAGTACATTTTCCCCAATAGCAACCATGCGCCATCGTTAGTTTGTTCCAGCGTCCATCGCTCCAGAGGCTGTGCATTGGGTTTACCACTTCAATGGCAGAGATATATTTATCCAGCAGCAGATCACTATAGTCTGGCGTGCCGGTGGCCGCTTGCTTATAATCTGGTATGGCAGGGTTATTAATGTATTGCACGGCGCCTTCCTGCAAGAGAAAGGTTCTCTTCAGGCTGTCTTCTGTACGTTGCCCGTTTAGGTATTGCAGCAGGGTTTCAATGGGCGCCTCGCCATCATCCAGTGTAATAAAATCAAAAAAAGAAAACACGCGGCTGTCTGCCACGGAGCGCAATTCGGTATTGGGAAAGCCGCCGCCCATGGCCGTTTTTACGGAGGGGTAGTTCGCCTTGATCCATTGGGCAGATCTGAAGGCACTGTATAGGTTACCCGGAAAGGGCACCGAAATGGCCACCAGCGTTGGGCTTACCGTCTTCATGTGTACGGCCAATTTTTCTATCAACAATTCATCTATATAAGTGACCGGGGCCTGCAATGCGTTGTATAGATCATCGAAGCTGCTGGCAGAGCGACCGAGTTTTTCTGCATACCTGCTGAAGCCAAAATGCGGGTCTACTGCTTCCTTTATAAAGTCAGACAAATCTTCCAGGTACATGGTAGCGAGGTGCTTGGCAAGATCCTGTTTGCCCATGCTGCCAAAGGCCCAGTCCAGGTCATCCGACTGTGCAAACCTTTCTGCCTCCGGTAAAAAGCCACGGGCGGCAATCAGCGGCGCCAGTGTAGGATTGTGGCCCTGCAAAAAAGAAATTACCTGGTTGATGCTGTTGATATACCCATCGCGCAAAGAAAAAATGCGCGCTGCGTTGGCGGAAAGTGTGGTTACAGCACCTGCACGTTCAAACATAGTGCTGAGCCCGTTTTTGCTAAATAACGCCAGTGTTACTTCAATACCCAAATCTGCCTGGAAGCTGCTGATGGCCTTGGTATTCAGGAAGCCTTTTAGATAGGCCGTAGCAGGATACGGGGTATTTAACTGTGTAAAGGGCGGCGTTAGCAAAAAAACGGTAGCGCTCAAATGATGTTGTTTGCGGGCAAATTTATCTGATTAATACCAAAGGATCGGCAACTGTTGAGGGATGATGTGTTGCAACAGCCTTTACCACCCAAAGAATGCTTACTTTGGAGGGTATGAAAGAAGTGTCCCTGTATGCCATGGCCATATTGTATATCGCGGCGGGTGTGATGCACTTTATAAAACCCGGAATGTATTTTAAGATTATGCCGGCATTTTTGCCCTGGCCATTGTTATTGGTATATATCAGCGGGGCCTGTGAACTATTGCTGGGCGGGTTGTTGCTGCCACCTGCCACGCGGGTAATGGCAGCCTGGGGTATCATCCTTTTGCTGGTAGCGGTATTTCCGGCCAATATACAGATGATGGTATTGTACTACCAGAAACACCTGCCCTATCGCTGGCTCACCGTGGCGCGATTGCCCTTGCAATTCTTATTGATCTGGTGGGCATGGACGTTTACAAAGCGATAAAAAGAAGTTGCATTGCTTCAACGCCCTGCTGCATCACAAATCTTTTTCAAACACATTGGCAACCCTCCTGCACAACAGCATGTTTATTTTCTCACCTGCCAATAAGATCCCAGAGATTGCCATATAAATCCTCAAACACGGCTACGGTACCGTAAGCTTGTTCTTCTGGCGGGCGGATAAAGCGGATGCCTGCCGCAGTATACGCGTTGTAATCTCTCCAAAAATCATCGGTTTGCAGGAAGAGAAAAACCCTTCCGCCGGTCTGGTTGCCTATCCTGCTCTGCTGTGCATCATTGGCGGCTTTCGCCAACAGTAAACAGGCGCCGCTGCTGCCTGCGGGGCGTACCAGTACCCAACGTTTGGTTTCACTGAGTACGGTATCTTCTACCAGCGTAAAGCCCAGTTGCTGCGTATAAAAGCGAATGGCCTCGTCGTAATCTGCTACTACCAATGCTAATTGTATGAGTTCTTGCATGTGTGAAGGTTAAAAGTAAAAAGTCAAAAGTAAAAAGTAAAAATTCCTTTTGCATGGTTGGTTGCACGCGGCGTTCGGTTTGCCGAGAATAGATAACCGAAGTCTAAGCATGTTATTACAAGACCAGGCTGTTGCAAGACTTCGGTTATCTTGCGCGGCCTCGTTGCGTCGCTGCGAGAAAGAAAAGAACCAAAAACTGCAAACTTCAAACTGAAAACTATTGAAAGCAAAAGAACCAAAAACTAAAAACTGCAAACTGAACTCGAAACTAAGA
>DATJGC010000143.1:0-4411 GCA_035495345.1 Chitinophagaceae bacterium
TGCAGCAGGTCTGCCATATGGGTATCCTTAAAAAAGAGCTGGCCGTTCAGTTCATTGTATTCTTTATCAAAAGTGCCGCCGGTAACCAATATGCGTACAGTCATGGGTAGTAAAATAAGTGGAGCACAAAAGTACTATAAAAGCCCTGGGTTAAAAGAAGCCGGGCAAATAGGCGGACGCGCGGTGCTGCGGGATACTTGTACGGATTAATAATCTACCTGCAATAATAATTTTGGGCGATAGTGATTGGCTACCGCCCGGGAATTGCAACCCTCATCAAGACCTGTAATGGGTGCCACAAATAGCATTCCAGTCTGCAAAGGCTTTCTTAGCGCAGCTTACCATTCAGCCTACTGGTTTGTAAAAGAAACCGGTACCGGTACCTATAGCTTGCTTGCAGGGGGTTTGTAACTTTGCCCTATGAACGAGGCAACAGGCAAATGGCTTATTCTAACAGGCGTACTGCTGGTGTTACTGGGGTTGTTGATTTATTTTTTTCACGATAAGCTGCAATGGTTTGGGCGTTTGCCGGGAGATATTCGGCTGGAGAAGGGAGGTACGCGGGTGTACTTCCCGGTACTGACCATGATCATTGTAAGCGTGGTACTCACCGTGCTGGTAAATATTATCAGGCGCTTTTATAGCCGCTGGCAGGCATCGCCGCAGGCAACAAAAAAGCCATTATCGTTACTGATAATGGCTCTTACATGCTGGGTCAGTTTTACAAGTTGGGCGTGGCCTCTTTTTCTTTCTTCACAGCCTTTATATCTTTTCTCATTGCTTTTGTAAGATCAACGGCAAATAACTTGCTGGCTTTTTCAATCCGCTTTGCAAACTTCTTTTCACCGAGGGTAGCCTTATACCCGTCTAGCGCACCCGCCAGTTTGCCCATTAATTCCTGTGTTACCTGTTTCCTGGTCTGTTTCTTCAGGCGTTTCACTTTTAATCCCGGTTTTGCCATATCGTACATTTTTTGAGGTGATGATGAATCAACCACAAAATTAACCTAAAGATAATATGGCCAATATTATCTTTTTGGCGTATTGTCTTTCAACAAGTTGGTCTTAGCCAGTGGGGCTTTTTGAAGGTATCGGTGTCAAGAGAAGCAACCGCCCGGCTTGCCGTTGAGGCAGACGGCTTACCAAAGCCTTGCGCCATACAATAATAATATTGAGGAGTGGAGCGTGATTGCAGACACAATGATCAATACAGGCGTACATTAAGCAGCATAAAACGGCGAACAATACCTTGAAAACAAAAAAAGTTGCTTCAACGGTGAAGCAACTTTTTAAAAAACAACTAGCAGCGCCTTAGGCAATTTCAATGCGGCGCGGGCCTTTCTGTTTGGCTTCTTCTCTCTTGGGTATTAGCAGGCGCAATACGCCATTATCGTAACTAGCCTGTATATTTTCTGTGTCTACCACATCCTTTTGCAGGTTAAAGGTTCTTGAAAAAGACTGGTAACTGTATTCACGTGTGGTATACCTAACATCATCCTGCTGTTCTTTTGATTCTTTTTCACTACTGATGGTTAGCATGGTGCCTTCCAATTGTACATTAAAATCTTTCTTCTCCATACCAGGTGCTGCCACTTCTACTTCAAAACTGGCAGGGGTCTCTTTAATATTCACTGCCGGTATGGTAGTGTTGGTGTCTGAATAATTATTTTGCCGCCAATTAAAGACGTCACGATTAAAAAAATCATCAAAAAGAGCAGGGAAAGTTGCCAGGTTGCCGTTTCTTTTTAAGATTGTCATAACAGACCTCCTTGTTGTTTGGTTAATAATTTCAATTACATAGCATCTTCATCAATCAAAATGCCAGTGCTTTGTATACTGAAAATTTTTCAGTGGCATAGGTTGGCAACCGCAGCGTCCCTGCAAAAAATTCATGCAAATTTTACAGCATCCCCCTGCGGCACTACACTTGTGCTATCCACCCTACACCGCCAGCTTTGCATGTAATTGTAAACGGCATTTGTATTGATATTATCAATTAAAACCCGTTGCTATGGCCAGCAAATTCAACATACGTGTTACCATGAGGACTGTACAAGGTTTTGAACCGCTTTGCGACTTCTATATTGGTACCGACCGTGAGGCAGCCATCGGCCTCTTTCAACAACTGGAGGCTGACGATGAGGTGAATGAAGGGGCCATCCTGCAGCTCGACTTTATAGAACTCATGAACGGCTTACCGGTATACCTCAATATCAAACACTGCAGCCTGCAGCAGTTGGCCTGCAACTGCAAAACCATCACCAAGGAGGTCTTCAAACAACGTAACCTGGCCCTGGGATAGCCAGCCGCATCTGCTAAAACTAATTTGTTGCGTTAGCCTTTTTTTATCGATTTTTATGCAACCGATTGCAATGCCTTTCGGCGGGGCTGTTCATGGCCATCACCTGGCTTAACCTAGTTTTTACCATATGCAAAGATTTCTGAAGCTCGCAATGCTGCTGCTCTTAGGCGTTTATGCCAGGGCCGAGAATGGCTATGATCTCTGGCTCCGCTACCTGCCCATCCAGGATAAACAGCTGGCGCAACGCTACCGGCAATCGCTTACCCGCATCATCGCCGGCGGCAACTCCCCTACCGTGCAACTCGTTCAAAAAGAATTGAGCAACGGGCTTGCCGGATTGCTGCAGACAACCCTTCCGCTGGTAACCACAATAAATGCAGACGGTGTGCTCATTGCAGGCACTCCTGCCAGCACAACAGCAATAAAAGAGGCCGGGCTCAGCCAGGCATTGCAGCAAACGGGTGATGAAGGTTTTGTGATTGCCACCAAAATAATCGCCGGCAAACACTGCATATTCATTGCGGGCAATACAGACATTGCCGTACTGTACGGGAGCTTTCATTTTCTCAGGTTATTACAGACGGCCCGGCCCATACAACAACTCTTTATTGTATCCACGCCGCATATTCAACATCGTATGCTCAACCACTGGGATAACCTTACCCGCACCGTAGAACGTGGCTATGCAGGTTTTTCCATCTGGAACTGGCATACACTGCCTGGGTATATAGACCAGCGCTATATAGACTATGCAAGGGCCAATGCCTCTATCGGCATCAATGGTACCGTGCTTAACAATGTAAATGCGAATGCGCTGATACTGACCCCCGCCTATCTTGAAAAAGTAAAAGCACTGGCCGATCTCTTCAGGCCCTATGGCATTAAAGTATACCTCAGCGCCAAATTCAGCGCACCGATAGAACTGGGCCACCTGGGCAGTGCAGACCCGCTGAATGATACCGTGCGCCAATGGTGGAAAGAAAAAGTAAAAGAGATTTATAGCTATGTACCAGACTTTGGCGGCTTCCTGGTAAAAGCTAACAGTGAAGGACAACCGGGACCGCAGGATTACAAACGCACGCATGCAGATGGTGCCAATATGCTGGCAGCAGCGCTGGCACCGTTTAAAGGCATTGTCATCTGGCGCGCCTTTGTATACAGCAACAATAACCCTGAAGACCGGCACAAGCAGGCGTACAATGATTTTGTTCCCTTAGACGGGCAGTTCAGCAGCAATGTACTGGTGCAGGTGAAGAACGGCGCCATTGATTTTATGCCGCGCGAACCTTTTCACCCGCTCTTTGGCGCCATGCCCAAAACACCCCTGCTCATGGAATTCCAGGTAACGCAGGAATACCTGGGCCAGGCCACCAACCTTGTTTTTCTTGCACCGCTTTTTAAAGAAGTGCTGCAGAGCGATACCTACTATAAAGGCAAGGGACATACAGTAACTTCCATCATTGATGGCAGTACTGATCATCATTCACTCACCGGCATGGCGGGCGTAGCCAATATTGGCAATGATATTAACTGGTGCGGTCATCCTTTTGCGCAGGCCAATTGGTATGCATTGGGCAGGCTGGCCTGGGACCCCCAATTGAGCAGCGAACAGATTGCGGATGAATGGTTACGCATGACCTTTAACAACGACAAAGCTTTTTTATCCGTTGCCCATAAGCTATTACTGCAAAGCAGGGATGTATATGTACAGTATACCAACCCGCTGGGCCTGCATCATATCATGGGCACCGGTCATCATTATGGTCCGGCCCCCTGGATCAATAACCTCAACCGCCCTGAATGGAATCCTGTGTATTATCATAAGGCGGATAGCATTGGTATTGGCTTTAACAGAACGGCCACGGGCAGCAACGCACTTTCTCAATACCAGCCAGGCGCTGCGCACCAATGGGCCAGTATGCAGGATTGCGATGAGCGTTACCTGCTTTGGTTTCATCATGTGCCCTGGACCTATACAATGAAAAGCGGTAGAACGCTCTGGGATGAATTGTGTTTTCAATATTATACCGGCGCGCGCCGTGTACAGGAGATGCAGGAACAATGGCGCTCACTGGTACCCTATGTAGATGCCCAACGCCACCGGCAGGTA
>DATJGC010000144.1:0-10468 GCA_035495345.1 Chitinophagaceae bacterium
GAATTGCTTTCCAGGTCGACCAAGGGTTAAAACTGTAGAATGTCTGGGTATATTACTTAGAGTCTCCGGATCTAAAAGTCCAAAACCGGTGATCCCATTGTTCTTATACGTAAAATTCGGCTCCAATCCATCTAAATCACTTGCCCAAATCGGTGTATTCCCCGCAAATTGATATGGTGAATAATAGGGGAACTTTGTTGTTAATGGATCAATACTAAAAAATCTACCTTGTTCCGAGCCCTTGTACACGAATTCATTCGTGTTATTTTCTTCAATTAGTCTGGTTATTTTCCGTGTATTCCGGTTTATCACAACAGTGCCAATCCTTTCTAGGGAGTCCTTTTCAATAATTTCCTGGTACTTCCCATGACTTATATCTATTACTTCACTTTGTTTACCGATGCTTCTGAACGGACTGAGCTGTTGTTGGGCAAAGGTTAAACCCGCCATGCTCATCATTAAAAAAACTACCAGCCCGGTTACACGAATTTGATGTTGCATATAATGGTTTTGTTTATCAATCAATTTTATTTTTCAATATCGATCTCTGTAAATGCAGGTTCCGCTTTAGCTGATTTCCTAATTCCTTACTTTCTCTTTCACGTTGAACAGCTTTTAGTGACTGCAACCACCGCTGGTATGCTTCAGGCGGCATATTCTGGTGGCCGGATTTATCAATTTGCACATATAAATCCTGTAGTTCCAAGTATAACTTATATACACCTGGGTATTGGGCTAGCTTGTCGATTGGTGGCCTCCCGATAATATTTACATTATATTCAAACGCATAGGTTTTCATGTCTGCTTTCATCATTAATGCCATGATGTTATTTGGGTCTATATTCAACGCTTTGTCAATAATTGTTGCTGCAAACTCCGCGTACCCAAATTTCCCAATAAAACCCTGCGCCAAATCAACAAGACAAAATGCTAATAACTGCTTTGAACTTAGCGTGTCCATATAAACTTTATTTTTGACTGCCGTTGAGTTGATAAAGCCAGACATCATAATTGCGTTATCGGTTACTGCCTTTCCTTGCGTTGTTTCAAAGTTGTATAGGTTACCATCTTTAGAAGGAAATTGAATGTAACAATGATCAGGCGCTAACGCCAGGTAAGCCTTCGCCTTCAACTGCTCGGCTAATATTAAATACAGCAGGGGCATTGAATGACATTGTCCTTTTCCCGTAAGCAGTAGCTTCGTAACAAACATTTTTGTCCAGTCTTTATCACCCCTATAGTCTTTAAAGTCGTATTGGTATGGATAAATAGTCCTTAAAGAGCGTGTTCGTTTATCAAATACCTGCGTTTTGCTTGAGTAAAGCTGCTGAATTGCATAGTTCTTGGCGAGATTATCATCCGGGTTCAAATGATTTCGGGTGATTATTTCTCTACAGAGTTCAGCCTTTTGGGATATCAATTTTAGATACTCGTTGTAAGGCATACTGTTTTCTAGAAAAGCATTTTCAACCGTATACACCGCTTGTGTTAATGAGAAGCCGCTATCATTTAGCAGTTTTGCAAACGCAGTTTTGTAGTGCTCAATATGTGGCAGGTTCACCTTAAAAGGATGATGTGCTTTGGTGTTTGTTACTTCTGTCAGTTCTTCTGGCAAATTTCCTTGTCGCATACTACCTTGCCGCATTCGTGCGCTGGCGGCCTGAAACCGCTGTTGTGTTTTATTGTTGCTGCTAGATTGCCCTGGGATTGATGAGCTATGCGGTGGTCCACTCTTTTGCCCAATAGTTTCCTCATGGGTAACGCTGAGGACAGCGAAGCCGGAAAAAGCTGGTGTAGGCGGGCTGCGTTGGCACAATACAGTTTCTGTTGTCAACAGTAAGATAGCAAGCGAAAATAATCGACGGTGTTTGGTCATTAATGTAGGTGTTAAATGCTGATACAGCACTAATAACGTCCAGCTAAACTTTTATACAGGCAATAATTAAGAGCGGTTCATTTCGCCGCAACAATGTATTATTGGTTTCAGGGTTCTTAAACTACCGCGCAAAGCCGCAGGTAAATGTAGGAA
This sequence comes from Chitinophagaceae bacterium, assembly GCA_035495345.1. Classification (GTDB taxonomy): domain Bacteria; phylum Bacteroidota; class Bacteroidia; order Chitinophagales; family Chitinophagaceae; genus JACMLD01. The sequence continues at coordinate 2,030 of DATJGC010000144.1, forward strand.
GTTCCAGCCTGAATAAACCGATTTGTCTCCTAGGTATAAACGCGTAAAAAACACTTATCATTCTAATATGATGAAGCGCTCAGATAGCAATGTACAAGCGCTGGTTGCTGTGGATAGTGTTGTCTGCAGAAACGATCGCTGGTTAGGCCATGGCCGGCAAGCTAGTACCCATTGGTCCCAACTATATAAGGTTGAATGTGCAGTGACTTACAGGCAACTCAATCATACTAATCGTTCCGCCGCTTTATTGACATGATAATTTTTGTTTCACCGGAAAGAATGAGTAATAATATATTTATGCAAATGGCGCTATATTGTTAGCATATTTCTCCCCCACACCCGCTTCCATAAATACCACAAAGAGGTTATAGGCAAGGAAAACTAAATGCCCTAGTTTTATTTTCCCATCCCGCACCGTCTTAATATTTCCGTTCCCCCCGGCACTGATTCCTGTAGCAACACCGGCCCATCGGGCCTTCAATTCTATGTATGGATAAAGAACAAATCTTCCGCAGGCTACAACAATTGACGGGTTCATTACAACCCACCGGCGAACCTTCAGACCTGGCACAACTGCAAAAGCGACTGGCACTTGCCATGGCTGCCCACCCGGATATAGATATCACCGGTACACAGTCGCCGCATGAAGCCGCCATATCGCCCACCCCCATTGATCTTAACAAACGTTTTGATCACCTGGTAGACCTGCTGGATAAACAAACACTGACCGGCACCGAAAGGGGTGCACCGCTGATCTTCCGACGCGAAACTGCCTTTAGCAATAATCTCCTCGGCAATTCCGTACCCTCCTGGGGCAGCGGCATGGCGCCCACCGACACCTACGGACCCTTTATCAATGAATACGGCATACTCCAATGGTTCGATTTTTTTGTGCCCACACGCATGGTAAAAGTGATGCTGCAAGGACAAGCCAGCCCTGTATTGTTACTGCCCATTAAAGGCATCCTCACCGCACGTACCGCGTTCAGCATAGAAGCCGGCAGCGTTTGGATTGCCTCCAACCTTATCGCCCGTACCAGCGCATTGAATGGTTTTTATACCGGCCTCACCATCAGCGGCGGTCAACTCAACTTCAGTGCAAAGGCCCTGATAAATGGTGATGCCATTGTATTGCCTACGTTGAGCAATGCCACCCTTCAATTGGATCTCAAACAAAAGACCGTTACCAACCCTTCTGCAGACGCTGGTTTTGATGCTACTGCCGCTCTTATACAATTGCCCAAAAACTGTTCGCTTTCTTTCAGCGTATTGGGCAGCTCCATCACTGCAGGCGATGCTTCCTGCACTGTCTTTGGCAACAGCACGCAATTCAGCTTCGCCAATAAAACACCTCAATGGATCGACTTCCTCCATCATATTCTCATTCCCTACAACTGCAGCAGTATTGGCAATACCCCGGCCGCGTTTGTCATAGCAGACTCTGCTTCCAAACTGAATAACTTTGCCGGCAGCGCCAAGATTGGCAACAATAGTGGATGGCTATTGCCCGCAGCACAGGTAAGTGCTGCGCAACTGGGCAATGCCGCCGGAACAGGCGCGCTGTGCATCGGACTAGAGAAAGGACTCAGCGCGCAATGGAAGGGCTTAAAAGGCGGCAGCACCAAATTGCTTGCCCCGGCCATTATTGCAGAACCCGGAATGGTTTCTGTAATTGATTTCTTTGCCGAGAATACCAGCGCAAAACAACAATGGGTGTTATGGCAAAACAGTGGCGCCAAACACCATTCATCCATTACCCTCGGATTTGGAAAAGGTTTTCCCTTTGTCTTTGTGAGCGCATCCTCCGGCACGGAACAATTGCTGTTCTTCTGTAATTATAAAGCAGCCTTAGATAAACCGGTAGATGCCAATGGCGATCCTTTCCCGGTACAATCTACTATTGCCCTTGGCGCCATCATGCAAAATGGAAAGGATTATAAGGTGATGCTGCTGGATACCGACCTGCTGTACGATGGCAACCCGCAAAGCCAGCAGCTGTTTAAAAAATATTCCATTGCCCTGCGTAACGCATTGTTTATTACCAGTCCGGCCTACAGCCTTTTCCTTACGGGCGAGTTGCTGGATGATAATACCGTTATTAAAGGTAGCCTGGCGCTCATGTTCGGCATCCGCCTCTACCTGCCCACGTTACCGGATCCCTATGTTTCCAGTTTCACCGCATTCCTGGGCCGCGGCGCCGGTCAACAGCAGACCGGTCTCACCCAAATGGCCCTGGGTGCCTTTGTAAAATGGCCCAACCCCGCAGTAGCAGACCCGGCTCAGCCTGCCAATGACCCCGGTTATCTGTATTTCAGGTTTGCACCACTGCAACTGCCCCCTCCGCCCAAACCAACACCTGGTGTTATACTGCCAGGAACCTTCAACAATAATCGGCTAGCCATTACCGGTAGAAACTTTCAAACCGGCATCAGCGCTTACAACCAGCGCATCACCCTCCACATCAACGCGGCTAATGCAGGCACACTGGTAAACCCTGAGGTAAAGATGGATATTAACGGTGGTGTCGGTAAAAAGCTGGCCGTTCCTGGTCGTACAAACCTGCAGGATCCGGGTGTCAGAACCACGCTGGAAGACCTGAAGAAAAACCCGGCGCTGGCGCATATCACTAACAGGGATGAATACCTGCGGATGTTTGTGGGCACGGTGGTATCGCAAACAGGTCATTTCCGTAGTCCGCTGCAGGCCTTTGCCGGCGCAGCCGAAGATAACAATGCAGCTGAACGTGCTACGGCCACCCGCTTCAGTTTTGCTGACCGATTTATGCTACTGGATGTCTCCAGCAATGCAGACCAGATGGGCGTTAGCTTTGGCGCGGCTATCCGCGTAGAGCGTAACCAACGCGGCGATGTGGTATTGGGCCGGCCAGAACATACCGTAGACAGTATGCTGGCAGGGCGTGCAGCCGCTGTACCCGAAATGCCATTGCAGATAGACAATATGGATGTGGTATCTACGGCCACCAACCTGCGCGCTGTTACATTGCCACAGATCTCCTGGGAGCCGGTAGTAAACGTGCCCCTAAAACTGGAAGGCAATGCTTTGCCTGCGGATGATCTGATTACCTATACCCCCGGACTGGTGGTATATGAAAATGATGGACTGCCGACGCGCATTTTTTCTGAGAGTCCGTACCAGGTGCCCATCACACCCCTGTCTGTTACCAAACATTTTATCAGGGAGTATAACGATAAACAATTACCGCGCAACTTACATAGCATTTTTACGCTGCCTTTTGCCATGGTGGCGCAGGCGCATTTCCGGAAAGATCTGCAACTGCCTGCAGACCGCAGCGCACAACTGCATTTGCACATGCCGCAGTTTAATCAACTCCGCGGCGGCCTTCAGATAAAGACGGTTGCGCCAAAGGCAGACTCACCACAGCAGAGCAATACCTTTGAAGGCCAGACGGTGCAGATAGATAATAATATCCGCTGGTTCCTTTTAGGCTACCCGCTTACGGGAAGTACACTGGGCAATACCGTGAAGACTATCTTCAATGGCGTCTTTAACCTGCAAAAGCCCGCCGTGCCTCTGGAGAAAATGGAAATATCCGGCTATGGCGCCAGCATCTTCAGCAACTGGCGTAATGAAGGTGCCACCATTGCCGATGTAAGCCAGGCCAAATTTGATGTTATCGTTGGCAGAACCGCGCATGAAGTGGTACAGGTACGCAGTGTAATGTATATGTGCACCGGTATTGTGCACGTGGTGCGCACCATAACGTTGATGCGTAGCCCATCAGGTTACGTGTTTCGCTCAGATTCTGGCTGGAAAGCCGAAAGCGATGCCTTCTACAATTGCGATTATAAAATTGATTTCAGCGAAGGCGGCGTAGCAGATATTGTTACCGTTACCAATCCATACGAGTTTCACAAAGGTGCCGTAAAAGGTGTTTCCGCTGTGCGCGAAATAAAAGATTACCCGGCAGCAGGCAAGTTCACAGGTTCTTTTAGCCTGAATGAAAGCGGACTTCCCACAAAGACGGGTAAACCGCTGGCGAAATGGAAGGCGCATGTATTTGCCAATATCAATAGCCTGGATGATCAGCTGCCAGTAATTTTGCAGGCCGTGGTTTTTGATGGGGATGTACACATGGATAACCTCAGCAGCGGTGCGGTAAAAGATCCGGTAACCGGAGATTTTATAACGCAAACCCGCAAGATGATGGGTTATGTGCAGCTATCGCCCACCGGCATACTCATTACTCCAAGAATATTTGCGGAGTTGCTGCAATCTCAAAATGGTTCACTGGGCGGCCCTATAGACAGCATCATTAATATTGCAGGTTCAGACCAGAAAATGCGTCTCTCCCGGGTAGACATCAACCCGGCGCTCAACGGCGCGGGCCAGCCCGTCTTTGCCACTGCCGCGCGGGGCTCGCTGCTGCTGCCAAAAGACGGATCATGGAGTACGGTAAAACAACATACAGATACCGGTGATGTACAACCGGTAGAAGAAGGCCAAACGGTGCCGCTCATAAAAACCAATGGCGCGCCGAATTTTAAAATTGCCAACCCGGCAGATGTATTGCTGGCTACTGCCTCTAAAATTAATTTCGGTGTATTGCAATCTACCGGCACACAGAAGCTATTGTTTGATACGCCACAGTTTGCCAGCGGTGTAAAAAAATTAATCAGCGCACAGACTTATTTTGCTGATGCTTATAAACTGCTGAACTCAAAAGGCGTGTTCCCCAATATCGCCAACGCGCTGCAACTGACCAACGCAGAGAAGGAAGTGGCCATCATAGGAGAGGGGCTCATGAAAATGGCCGAGCGCACACTAGACATGAACAGCCTGCTCTCAAACTTTCAATATCCCTTTATCAATGAACCCGGCGTGCTCAAAATTTATGCTGAGTACAAGAGCAAGAACGGCAGCGGAAACCTGAAACTGGGTATTGATTCTGCCGGTGCCGCTACGGACAAATGGAAGGCCGCACTCTCTAATATCCGCATTGTGGTAGACCTGGGGCCGTTTACAGAACTCATGTGGATCAACGGCAACTTTGATGCTGGCAGCAGCGTACAACCGAATTACAATAAGCCTAATCTGGAGCTGGCCGACTGGTTGCAGAAAGTAAAAGAGATCCTCAAAATATTGAAAGAACTCTCCGGCGGTAGTTTTGATGATGGCATGGAAGTAAGCATGAGCAATTCTCCGGATAACTGGGAGTATAAACTGAGTTGCAGCCAGGAGATCCCGGTCATTAAATTTCCTTCGCCCGTACAACTGAGCGTAAACCCCAACCCGCCATTAAAATTGGAGGCCGGTCTTAAAGTAGGTTTTTATTTTAACGAGAAACTGGCCATACCCACAGATCTAAAACAACTGGTACCCGCCTGCGGCGCCTTTCTTGAATTCTATGGCAAGTTACAGGTGCAATGTTTTTCACTGGGCGTGGCTAGCATTTATGCTGTGGGCCAGGTAAACCTGGGCATTGCAGCAGATACCAAGGCCGGTATCACTTTATACATGAAGTTTGGTTTTGGCGTAGAACTGGTGGTGGGCCTGCCGGTAGTAGCCAACGTGAGCGTGCTCTACATGGTAGAAATTGAAGTAAGCATTAACGAAGATAAAATACGCGTGGCCGCATTAATGATGTTCCGCGGGCATGCAGAAATCTGCGGCGGACTGGTGGGCATCACCATACAAATTGAGGCAGGTGGTGCTATTGAAACCGGTGGCGGCAATACCAGCTGCGTGGCACAGGTAACTTTCTCCATTGATGTATGCGTGCTTTGGGTAATTGATATAGACTTTACAGACAGCTGGGAGGAAACCCGGCAGATTGCATAAATTTTTTCATTGTACAATTGATTTCTTATGGCGCTTTTACCGCAAAAATTACGGATACTTACTTTCCCGCAGCGTATCAATGGCAATCAGCTGGAGCTTCGCGCATTGGTCTTGCCCACACAGCAACTCCTGAATATTACATCGCCTTTTGAGAGTACGCTGAACCCCGGCACCGTAGTAGACCTGCCGGCTTTTATAAAAGCACCGCTGCAACTGGAGGTAAAGACCATTAAAGGATTAAGCGGCTATCCCTTTTCTGAAACCGCTAATCTTGATGACGATGTAACCGTTGACAGCTTTCCTACAACACTCGCTTTTCCTGAGAATATTGTTGCATTGTACGAAGCGCTTTACCTGCAGTTTAAATTGCCCAGCTCCACCGCATCTACTATCAAGGGTGCCGGCCTTCCCGCCACCGAGGGTATCAGCAAGTACCTGCCACATACTTATCGGAATGCGTTTAATTTTACGAACCCACGCACACCCTACGCAAAAACGGATGATAGCTACCACTGCGCTATAAAAAATACAACTGAAAAAAATCCGGCCTTTGCCCAAAGTAAAAATGATCTTACCTGGGGCCGCGTCATCGCCTTCTGTCTTCGCCAGCCCCTGCTGGCAGAAAAAATGGGGCTGCTCTTCAAATGGACACTCACCCTGCCAGCCGCTGATTATTTTGCCAACGGCGGATGGGTATATTTCAATTTAACCGCTGATACCACAGACTTCAGCATTGCACCTGCCAATAAGGATATTGAGCTGAAACAATATGCCGCGCGCATACCAACCATCACGCAGCCAAGACCCTTGTTTGGTGCAGTGCTCTTTCCCGTTGTAAAAGGACCGGCACAACCCAATGGAGATTTTGATACTCTTAAAATAGAAGCAGCAGATTACGATGATGGCTTTGCCAAGATTGTGCATGCACAGCAACCCGTAAGCGCCAACCTGCTCAGTGAAGAACCGGATAATATACATGTGCAAAAAGAAACCGGCATACGGCTGGGTTGGGATGATGAACAACTGCTTATCTGGCAAAACCGGCAAATACTGGAAGAGCCTTCTACGCCTGGTTTACGGATTGATGCGCCCATGGGCGTGTTCAGCTACCGGGTAGATGTACGCAAAGCCGGTCAGGTTGCCTGGAACTCATTGGTAACTACCGCCAGCAAGGCAGATCTTGCCGTAATCAATCAACCCATTGCCCCCGCCAATACCATTGCAGAAACAGGTGTGCAGGTATTTCCTTCTACCATCAACGGTACAGATACGCGTTTGTGGCTGCCCTCTTATTTTACACAATGGTATGGTGCCTCGCTGGCATTGCCAGATGAGAAGGCGGCGGCACTTGATATCACCGGCGCACTGGCAGACCCGGGTAAATACAGTGATGCCAATATCCCCGCCAACCCTGACCAGAAGGCAGGACTATATCGCCCGCTGCTACCGGAAGATTGCGAATTGAAGTATGGCAACGAATATGAATTTCGCGTACGCCTGGCTGATCTTGCCGGGGGCGGACCGGTGCCGGAAGAAACAGCGCAGAATGATGCCCCGGCATCCAGCGCTTCGCTTGTGTTTAAACGTTATATAGCGCCCAAGCAGGTGAAGATAGTACCGCTTGACCCGCAGCCGGACCCAGATACACACGCCGCCAAATTCTATGCGGGCGATAATTTTGACGTGTATCGCCCCAGGCTGGGATACCCCGCATTATTGTTTACTGAAATGGACACTGCCACTGCTTTTCAGAAATTGCTGGACGATCGCGATTTTCTTCACAGCGGTAAAACCGGGCTGGAAAAAATAAAAGAGCAGCGTGATGTAAGCTTTTTTGACCCGGATACTGATAAGTTGCTGGTATTGGTAGAACTGAGAACGATAAAGATGGATAACCTGGCTTCTATGAACCAGAAGGAAGCCTTTATTCCGTTGTATAAAACATTCCGGAATTTTCCGGCAGATCCTTCAGTGGCTTTTAAGCTTGAACTTGAATACCGTGATGCCAATGTCATTGATTTTGGTAACGAGGTAACCCTGGGTGATCTCAACTTATCACAGGCAGCTATTGATGCCGGTAACAGCATCGTATTGCCTACTTCAAGGGACATCCGGATTACATTGTTGCCGGTGTGTTCAGACAAGCCGGCCATACCCGCGTATTTCGGTTGGTCAAAAACGTTATATGCTAAAGAGTATGTGCGTACCGGTGAGCCCATTCAATTTTTTGTGCGTGAAGATGCGGTGCAGGAACCAGCGTTCTTTAAACCCAACCTGGAGTCGGAACAATTGCAGGGTATTTACCTGCAGCCAGACCCGGTACAGGTGTTTAACCCGCTTACCTTGATGACAGAGCTGGTAGCAGGCAAGGAAGCCTCGCAAAACAGCGTTATGCAGCGACTGGCCAATCAACTAAACCTTGGTTGCACAGGTTTATCCCTCATTGGCAAACCAGGTGAACGCATCCATTTTGGGTGTAGCAGTCGCATCCGTCATACCCTGGCGCCGGATGGCGCCTCCATCAGCTTTACCAGCAATGCAGAACTATTTAACCACTGGATCTGTGCTTTGTCTTTTGAAGTAAACCGGGACTGGACCTGGGACGGACTTTCCGCCGCC
>DATJGC010000145.1:0-13196 GCA_035495345.1 Chitinophagaceae bacterium
CATTTTTGATATCGGCAAGACAAACAAGAAATTGTTTGTCTTTAACAGTGAGTATGAGATCCTGTATGAGAAGACCATGCAACTGGAGGAAACTACCGATGATGACGGCCATGCCTGCGAAGACCTGCCTGCGCTTACACAATGGGTAAGACTGTCTATCACAGAACTTACGAAAAGAAAAGACTTCAGCCTCACTGCACTCAACTTTTCTACGTATGGCGCCAGCTTTGTACATCTTGATCATGAGGGCATACCCATAGCGCCATTGTACAATTACCTGAAACCTTTTCCGGCCGCTTTAAAAAAAAAGTTTTATAAAAAATACGGCGGTGAAACGGCTTTCTCCATGCTTACTGCCTCGCCCGTATTGGGCAACCTCAATTCCGGACTGCAGTTGTATTACCTGAAAGAAGAAAAGCCGGCATTGTTCAGCCAAATACATACCTCTCTGCACCTGCCGCAATACATGAGCTACCTGGTAACAGCACGCTTGTGTTCAGACATTACCAGCATTGGTTGCCATACTGCATTGTGGAATTTTAGCAAGAACCATTACCATGAGTGGGTGCAGAAAGAAGGCATTGCTGCAAAGCTGGCGCCCATATTTCCGTCTGACCAGTTAATGAACTGCAGCTGGAACAAAACCGCGCTGCTCTGTGGCGCCGGTCTGCATGATAGCTCCGCCGCGTTGATACCCTATATTGCCAGTTTTACTGAGCCCTTTGTACTGATCTCCACCGGTACCTGGTGCATCAGCCTGAACCCGTTTAACCATCGTAAACTTACTGCTGCGGAGCTGCACCAGGACTGTCTCTGTTATATGGAATACCGCGGTAAACCCGTAAAAGCCTCCCGCTTGTTTGCCGGTTATGAGCATGAGCAACAGGTAAAAAGACTGGCTGCGCATTTTTTGGTGGAAGAGGATTTCTACAAGACGATTGCTTTTGACCCCTCGGCGGTGGCGCGTTTATCCGCATCCAATGGTATAAAAATTACAGGCAGTGCCACAACTATTCTGCAGGAATCATTGTTTGCAAAACGTGATCTTGCAGCCTTTGCCCATTACAGCGATGCCTATCATCAACTAATGATGGATATTATGGTATTGCAGGCAAGTTCTACCGCGCTGGTGTTAAAGAACTGTGCGGTGAAGAAAATTTTTGTGGATGGCGGTTTCAGTCGTAACCCTATCTACATGCATTTATTGGCGGCTGCATTCCCGGGCATTCAGGTATATGCGGCTGCAGTGGCCCAGGCATCTGCCATTGGTGCAGCGCTGGCCGTGCATCCGTACTGGAACAAAAATAATTTCCCGGAAGGGCTGATTGAATTAAAACTTTATGCCGATATTGAGGCTATTGAACTATGACCGTTGGATTGTTTATACCTTGTTATGTTGACCAGTTTTATCCGCAGGTAGCCATTGCTTCTTTACAATTACTGGAAAAATTAGGTTGTACGGTGCTGTACCCGTCATCACAAACCTGCTGCGGTCAACCCATGGCCAATTCAGGTTATGAACATTTGTCGCACTCCTGCAACCAGTTATTCATTAAGAACTTTGCCGAATATGATTATATTGTTTGTCCTTCCGGTAGTTGCACCCTGCATATAAAAGATCATCTTCATGATGCAGCTGCAGCGGCTACGGCAACCGCCATCAGGCATAAGGTATATGAGCTAACAGAATTTCTGACAGATGTTTTGAAGGTGCAGCAACTCAGCGCCAGGTTTCCGCACAAGGTAGGCATGCACCAGAGTTGCCATGGGCAGCGGGGTTTGCATATTTCACAAATGACTGAATTGGTGGCCGCACCTTTCTCAAAGCCCCTGCAATTATTAAAACTGGTGCAGGATATTGAACTGGTTACCCTCAACCGGAATGATGAATGCTGTGGTTTTGGAGGTACTTTTTGCGTGGCAGAAGAAGCCGTATCTGTAAAAATGGGTAAAGACCGGGTAGCAGATCACCTGCAGCAGCATGCTGATTACATTACCGGTGTAGATATGAGCTGCCTGATGCATATGGAAGGTATTTTAAAAAGACAACACAAAAATGTACAGGTGATTCATATTGCACAGATATTAAACGGCGAAGCATAGATGGAGCAAAAAACGCTGGTCTATTTTCTGGCAGTTGAATTTGTTGCTCCGCTACACATGGCCGTTAGTAGTATAACTTGAACTTATAATTTTTACACTTGCAAACGCATAACAACCACGCAGCATTATCAGAAGTCTTTAATAAAGACGAGGAGAGGGTGAACTGGCACGATGAAACATTGTGGTGGGTAAGGCAAAAGCGCGATAAAGCCGCCTGGACCCTGCCAGAGTGGGAGCAACTCAGGGAAGCGGCCAGCAAAATAAAGATGAATACGCTTTCTGATCTGAATGCCTATTTAAAAGAGTTTGAGAAGAACGCACAACGCAACGGCATCATTGTTCATTGGGCAATAGACAGCCAGGAACACAACGCGATTGTGCACAGCATACTGCAAAAGCACCAGGTTACAGAGATTGTCAAGAGCAAGTCGATGCTAACCGAAGAATGCCATCTCAACGAATACCTGGCAGCGCAAGGCATAGACGTGGTGGATACTGACCTGGGAGAAAGAATTGTGCAGCTGGCCGGTGAAGCACCCAGCCACATTGTACTGCCCTGCATCCATAAAAAAAAGGAAGAGATAGGAGAGCTGTTTCATGTACACCTGGGCACACCCGCAGGCAATGCAGACCCTCAATTACTAACCAATGCCGCCAGGCTGCACCTGCGTGAGAAATTCCTGAGCAGGCGCATCGCCATTACGGGCGTTAATTTTGCGGTAGCAGAAACCGGTGAATTTGTGGTGTGTACCAATGAAGGCAATGCAGATATGGGCGCACACCTGGCAGACGTGCATATTGCCTGCATGGGTATAGAAAAACTAATTCCACAGCGAAAACACCTGGGCGTTTTTCTGCGTTTACTGGCACGCAGTGCTACGGGGCAGCCCATTACCACGTATTCAAGTCATTTTTCCAAACCCCAGCCCGGCCAGGAAATACATATCATACTGGTGGATAATCAGCGCAGCACGCAGCTGGGGCGCGAAGATTTCAGAAACTCTTTAAAGTGCATCCGCTGCGGCGCCTGCATGAATACCTGCCCGGTGTACCGCAGAAGCGGCGGGCATAGTTATCATACGGCCATTGCAGGGCCCATTGGTGCAATACTGGCGCCCAACCTCAATATGAAAGACAATGCAGACCTGCCTTTTGCTTCTACATTGTGTGGTTCTTGCAGCAATGTTTGCCCGGTAAAAATTGATATCCATACGCAGTTGTATAAATGGAGACAGGTAATTACACAGGAAGGATATTCTCCCGCAGGTAAAACTGCCGCCATGAAGCTGATGGCAGTAACGCTCTCTAAACCGGGTTTGTACCGCCTGGCAGGCAAGGCCGGCCGCTGGTGCATCAGGCACCTGCCCTTTCTTGTAAACAACAGGCTAAACCCCTGGTACAAACAACGGGAGATGCCCGCGGCGCCCGAGCAATCGTTTGCCACCTGGTACAAGAAAAACCGGCCGGCAGAAAAAAAGTAATGTTAGTAAACCAAATAACAGTTGTCATAAAACATTCAGTAACCAATACCATTTGCCGTTGAATAGCAGGGAGAAAATACTGGCCGCCGTTAAAAAGAACCAACCTCCGCTGGAGCCATTGCCGGCCGCAACCGCCATTGTGCCCATACAGTTTGACAACCCACTGGAAAAATTTAAGAGCGTTTTGGAAGGGATAGGCGGGGTGGTACTGCAGGTAAATGATCTGCTGCAGGTGGCAGCCTATGTAAACAATAGTTTTAAAGAGGGTAATAAATATGTTACTACCATTGCCTCATTAACGGATGTTGACCAGGTAGATCACAGCGCAAAGGCGCATACGCTGGAAGATGTTGAAGTAGCTATTATGGCGGCTGATTTTGCAGTGGCAGAAAATGGCGCAGTGTTTATTACCGCCAGTTCATTAAAGACCCGGGCGCTGCCCTTTATCTGCCAGCACCTGGTAGTGCTGTTGCCGCAACATGAAATTGTACATACCATGCACCAGGCTTATGAAAGAATTGGTGCAGCTACTTATGATTATGCCGTATTTATTGCAGGGCCCTCAAAGACCGCCGATATAGAACAATCCCTGGTACTGGGCGCACACGGGCCAAAGACAATGACCGTTTGCCTGCTTGCCGATAATTATTTACCAAACAGGTAATCAAAATTGAACTTTACATGGCGGTAAAGATGCCGCATGCCGGCAAAAACCAGTCCCTCGCTCTCTCGCCAGAAATTTCTTTTAACGGTGCTGGGTTCTGCGGATGAATTTTTTTGTTCAAACAGTGAATGAATGTCTTCATAAATCACCGCCTTGCCTTTATTGCGCAGGAAAGACATCATCATCAGGTATTCTGTTTTCTCCACTTTTTTGCCTTCTGCATAACGCCCAAATTTCTGGAAGAAATTGCTGCGGCGCAGGTGCGGATGATCACTATAAGCATAAAATTTTTTGTAGCCGGGTTTCCAGACGGTAAACAGCATTTCTGAAAAGCCCTTGCCCAGCGGCTTCAAGTAAGGGTATCTTGTATAGGCATAAAACCGCACCATATCAACGTCTTTGCGTTCATTGATGATGGCAAGCCCGTCCACAAAATGTTCTGCAAATATGGGCATGGGGTCAAAGTCTTCCTGCACATACAGGGTGTAGGGCGTAATCACCGCATCCTGCCCCTTATTGATATTATTGCCAAGTCCCTTGTTCTTTTCTGTAGTAACCAGCTGAAAATTCAGGCTGTTTTGCAGGCTGCGCAGGTATTCAAGGTGCGCGGGCTGACTGCCATCATCCGATACAACAATACCCCCGAAAGAAATCTGCAGGTCTTTAAACCGTGTGAGCAGTCTTTCCAGCGATCGGCTTCGGTTGTAATGGGTAACCAACAATGTAACATCACTAAAATGGTGGGCGGTAGCCATATTGCCAGGTTTCTTTTGGGTTAAATTATATAAAATACGGGGTCAATATTGTATTATTGCGGCTGCATTGCCGTTATATATCCTAATGGTAAAGCATTTATTTGCTGGTGCAGCTGAGAAACGTTCAATTGTCTTCTTTATTTTATCTAAAAGCTGTCTAATCATTGTATTGCCGATGCTTCTTTGCCAGCACGCTTTGTAATAAGGCGCAAAGTACGGCAAAATAAAAAATATTGGCTTAGTTCAAAAATTCAACCCGGTTTGTACCGCGGCGCAATAAGATATGGTGTTACCAGGCTTCTTTGCAAAATTTAATAATAAGCATTTCTTTTCCCTGGCGGGAAATGTAATCATGTCTGGCTTGTCCATTGTCATCATGGGCGTGTTGTACCGTTACCTGCCCAATAAAGCGGAGATGGGTAACTGGGTTTTTTTTCAGACCATCTTTGCGCTGGTGGAAATGTTCCGCACCGGTTTTCTTACCACGGCCACTATTAAATTTTATTCCGGGGCCAGCAAAGAAAGATCTGCTGAAATCATTGGCTCCGCCTGGGTGCTGGCCACGGGCATCACGCTTACCTTATTGCTGCTGAATATTCCCGCCGTATTGCTTACCAATGCTATTAATATTGACCGCCAGGGCGGGCTTTTCTTTTTTTTAAAGTGGTTTGGACTCAGCTATCTTTTTTCACTGCCATCATTTATTGCCAACTGTGTATTGCAGGCGGAAGCGCGGTTCGACCGGCTCTTGTACATGCGTGCGGTAAACCAGTTTTCCTTTCTTGTTTTTATTATCGTGCTTATTGCCATGCATTCGCTTACCCTTGAAACGCTGGTATATGTATACCTGCTTTCATTATTGCTCACCAGCGTGTTTGTACTGGCAAAGGGGTGGACGCATGTCTGGGCCTGGAAGCGGCGCACCCGGAGCGGAGCGCTTGAGCTCTACCATTTTGGCAAGTTCAGCGTGCTGGGCAATATCAGTTCTTACCTGCTGCGCGGCTCAGATATCATCATCATCAATTTTATGCTGGGCGCAGAAGCAGTGGCCACGTATAATATAGGACTGAAGCTGGTAGAGGTAATTGAAATTCCGTTGCGCAGTTTTGTAGCCACCGCACTGCCTTCTCTTTCTGCTGCCTATAACCGTGGCCTCAAAAAAGACATGATCTACATCATGAACAAATATGCGGGCCTGCTCACCATTGCGCTGATTCCGGTGTGCGTGGGCTCCGTGCTCTTTGCAGACATTGCTGTATATATTATTAACGGGGGCATGAATAACCAGGCCGCCAACGTGCTGCGTTTTTTTATGACGTTTTCACTGCTGTTTCCGGCCGACCGGTTTATTGCCGTAGGACTGGATGTGATACACAAGCCGAATATCAACTTCCTGAAAATACTGGTGATGCTGGCGGTAAACGTGGCCACCGATTTTGCGGGTATTGCGTTATTCGGCAATATCTACGGCGTTGCCATTGCAACTGTGTTTCCGTTAATAGTAGGTATATGGATAGGGTATTGGTCGCTCCGCAAATACGAGCCGTTTACCCTGCAGCAGATTCCGGCCGTGGGCTATGCTGAAATGCGGTTGTTGTTGCGCGACAAATTGAATTTCAGAAAGAAAAGGCTAACCTGACAAGCTGCTCACACAAAGCAGCACTTCATGCAATTATCTACATAACTATCCTGTACTATCCTGATACTAAAGCCTTTCTACGCAATCGATTGCGTAAATATTCTCCTCAAATAGTATAGCGTAATTATTTTTGTAAGGACGCGTTGTACAGTAATGCCTTTGCCAATCTTTTCTTGCCAGCGGCCTGCTGTCTGACATCACCAAAAAATACTGCTATATGAAAAAAAAGACGATTGCCGTCAGATCCGTTCTGTCGTTCATGTGCTTATGCTGTCCACTCATTTACCTGCACGCGCAACAAGTGCAGATGATAGCAGGGCTTTCAAAGACACCCCGCTTTATTGCTTCGTCGGTTACCACGGCCGGTGAAATTGCAGGCGAAAAAAAGGCTGCTGTTGAAGTCAGCGGCAAGGTTACCGCAGACAATGGCCAGCCACTGGCGGGTGTTACCGTTACCGTTAAAGGAAGTTCTTCAAAAGCCGTTCTCACCAATGAGGCAGGAGCATTTACCATTACAGTGCCCACCGGAAATGAAACACTGGTTTTTTCATACATAGGGTTTGCCCCCCAGGAGGTAAGCCTGAATAATCGTACAAGCATCACCGTTACCCTGGTAACAGATACACGTTCGCTGGAAGATGTGGTGGTGATAGGATATGGCAGTGTAAAAAAGAAAGACGTTACCGGTTCAGTGGTGGGTATCAATTCATCGGAGATAAAGTCGCGCCCCGTGGCAGATGCCCTACAGGCGCTGCAGGGTAAGGTTGCCGGCGTAGATATCACTTCCAACGAGCGGCCGGGTGCCATTGGCAATATTAATATACGCGGCGTACGCTCATTAACTGCTTCCAACTCTCCGCTCTATGTGGTGGACAATATTCCGTTGATATCCGGCGGCATTGAGTTCATCAATCCTTTAGACATAGAAACCATTGACATTTTAAAGGACGCCTCCGCCACTGCCATCTACGGCTCACGCGGCGCCAACGGTGTGGTAATTATCACCACCAAGCAGGGCAGAAACGGCAAAGTAAATGTGAACCTGAATACTTCTGTAAAGCTGGAGAATATTGTAGATAACCAGAAAATGTTCAATGCCAGCGATTACATTACTTTCCGCCGGTGGGCATACTATTATGCAGGGTTAAACAATACTACCGGCATTAGTTCCAACCCCCGTGGTGATCAGCCTACCATTGCTTCTGACAGAAGTTTTTTCAACGCCACAGCAGATCCTGCTGCCTGGGCCAATATCAGCAAGGGATGGGCCGGCGGCACCTGGGATGGATCTAAGGTTACTACCACAGACTGGAGAGGACTGGTAAAGCAACAATCCGTAACCTCAGACAATACCCTCAGCGTTAGCGGTGGAACAGATAAAATAAAAGCCTATGGTTCTTTTGGTTACTTAAATAATAAAGGAACCATTAAAGGCCAGTCTTATGAGCGTTATACGGCAAAAGCAAACGTAGACATTGCCGCTACCAAATGGCTTTCTTTTGGCAGCAATATAGCCGTTACCTACAGCACACAGGAATATGGCCAATCTCAGGTAAACATTGCCACCATTGGCACACCCGCCGGTGGCTTATATGAATCTGCCAGGTCTTTGTTTCCGTACGCAGTGCCGTATGATTCTGCCGGCAACAGGATCCTGTTTCCAGGTGGTGATAATTCCTTTAAAAACATTGTGGATGAGTGGAAGTACAACAGGGATCAACGTGTAACCTTCCGCGCCTTTGGCAGCTTTAATACACAGATAAATATCGGTTCCATCATTCCGGTATTAAAAGGATTGAAATACCGGTTGAACTTTGGACCGGATCTATCTTACTACCGGGATGGTATCTATATAGATGCCAACTCCGTATCTAACGGTGGCAGCACCAACTACGCGGCACTGCTCAATTACAAAACATTTTCTTACACTTTAGACAATCTTTTGTTTTACGACAAAACCGTAGGCGAACATAGTTTTGGCTTAACACTGTTGCAGAGCCAAACAGCATACACCAGGGATACCAGCACCTTAACCGGTAATGGCATACCACTGGCTTCTCAACTCTGGAATTCCATCACAAGCGGAACAGTCACCGGCCAAATCAGCACCAGCTCCAATATTGTAAAACAACAGTTGTTGTCGTACATGGCCAGGCTGAACTATAGCTTTAAAGATAAATACCTGCTTACGGTTTCTGCGCGTGAAGATGGTGCATCTCAGTTTGCAGTAGGTCGCAAGTATTCATGGTTTCCTTCTGCGGCCGTTGCCTGGAGAATAGACAAAGAAAGTTTCATGAAGGTAGGCTGGGTGAATGATCTGAAATTAAGAATCGGTGCTGGTGTAACCGGTAACTCTGCCATTGCACCTTACTCAACACAGGGTGCGGTAACCTCGCTGTTTTATCCTTTTGTAGCCGCCAACTCCGCAGGCTCCATTCCTAACTCAGTATTTGCCAACCAGGATCTTGGATGGGAAAAAACCAAACAATACAACCTGGGGATAGATTTTGGCTTGTTTAACAGAAGGATAAATGGTAGTATAGATGTGTACACTTCCACTACAACAGATTTGTTGATGCAAAGATCCATACCTACCGTTACAGGCTTCACCACTACTTTTGCCAATGTAGGTAAAACGGGTAATAAGGGAATAGATATAAATATTACAACGGTAAATATCAGGCAGAAAGATCTTACCTGGACAACCACCATTAACGCAGCCTGGCAAAAAGAGCATATCATTTCATTGGCCAATGGCAACTCTAATGATATTAATAACAACTGGTTTATCGGGCAGCCTGTTGGTGTAATTTATGGATACAAGGCACTCGGCCTATGGCAGCCTGGTGATTCAGTAGCCATGAAGGGATACACCTCCAATACATTTTCTGCCGGCAACGTAAAAGTGGCAGACCTTAACGGGGATAAGAAAATTGATCCCAATAACGACCGGCAGATCATTGGCTGGACAAGGCCCCGCTGGGTAGTGGGTATGACAAACACCGTTAATTTTAAAGGTTGGGAATTCTCTGTGTTTTTATACGGAAGGCTTAATTATAAATTCAACACCGGTGGTGAAGGCGAAGCCGCACGCGGTGTGCAGAGAGAAATCAATTACTACACCCTGAACAATGTAAATGCCAATTACCAGAAGCCCATTTACAATGCAGGTAATGCACCGGTAGACCCTTACTATACAGCGCTGGGTTATTATAATGCTTCTTTTATAAAAGTGCGTAACATATCACTGGGGTACAATTTCAGCAGCAAGACACTTGGCCACTCGGGTATTTCAAACATCAGGGCCTACCTGCAGGTAGCAAACCCCGGCATGCTTTTCTCCAAACTGAAATACCTGGATATGGACGTGGTAGGACCCACCTGGAACAGGGGTTTTACATTGGGCGTAAACGCATCATTTTAAAAGCAATCAATTCATTTATATGAAACGGAACATTATTTTTAAAACACTGATAATTGTTGCAGCCACATTTGTCTTCTCTTCCTGCAACAAACATTTTTTAGACGAAACGCTTACTACGGCAAGAACGACTGATTTTTATAAAACCGATGCAGGTATACAGCAATTGGCGGTAGGTGCCTACTACCAAGTCTTTAATGCACCGTTTAATGGTGAGTGGAACTATGCTTCTGCTAACTACGGTACCGATGAATTTCATGTGGGAGGAGACCCTTCCAATTCTCCCTGGAATAATTATGACGCTACTTTCAGCCCGGCGCTGGCCACCAGTGGCAATACCGCGGGTACCAACCTGCAGTGGGATGCCCTGTACACCGGTATTGGAGACGCCAACCTGCTGATTCAGAATGCCACCAACAGTACTTCCACCGCATCCGCTATTAAGAATACAGCCCTGGGCGAAGGCTATTTTATGCGCGCATTCAATTACCTGCGTCTGGTAAACCAGTTTGGCGCCGTGCCGCTGCAGACCACGCCGGTTACTTCCATTCAACTGGAGTTTACCAGGGCAGCACCCAAAGAAGTATGTGCCCAGATTATTGCAGACTTTAAAAAGGCATATGATCTGCTGTCTAACAGTGGAGCACCCGCCAAAATTACAAAAGATGCCGCGGCACATTACCTCGCAAAGGCCTACCTGTTCAGGGCCAGTGAGATAAACAACGCCTGGAACGCAGATACAAAGGCAGCTGATTTAGCCGCCATCACCCCGCTCTGTGATGAAGTAATATCACGCCATCCGCTGGCAGCCAATTTTGCCAGCTTATGGAATTTCACCGGTATCAATTCTCCCAACGAACTGCTGCCGGAAGTGATTCTTTCTGCCCAGTTTACCAATGATGTAAATACTAACCTGGGGAATGGTAATACACAGCACCTGTACTTTGTTTCAAGATATGATGTGCAGGATCAGATGGCGCGTGATATTACCGGCGACAGGCCATTTAGTAGACTAGCCACTACTTATTTCATGTACCGCGCGTATGATTTGGTGAACGACTCAAGGTTTTGGAAATCTTTCAGAACCAAGAGCGCACTCAATGGCGCATCGCCCGTTGCCCCCAATGTAAAAGGAGACCTGGGGCTGATGTTTGTGATTAATCAACCCGGTGATGCACGGTACCCGCTTTCAAAAATTAGTAAGTCAACTTCGGGCACATTGGTTACGGATGTATTCGGCACCGGTAAGCCCATACCTACCACTTATGTAGCTTATCCCAATGGCAGAACCACCGATGGTGCGTTGTATACAGATTTAACAACAGCCGGACAAAGTTTCCCCTCCTGCAGTAAACATATGGACGGCTCCAGAAATTCTTTGAATGATGTGGTAGGCCACAGAGACTTCTTCCTTGCAAGATCTGCTGAAACATACCTTATTGCAGCAGAAGCCAAAATCAGGCTGGCACAGGCAGGTACGGGTAGTTTTACAGATGCATTGCCCTATATCAATGCTGTACGCACCAGGGCGCAATATAGCAACGGTGAAAACCGCTCTGCATATTATGATGGTGGCAACACGCTGTTGTCTGCCACGCTGCAGACCCCGGGTGTTGGCAATTCTTTTTATCCCGGCAACTCTTATTATGAGTCAAACAATATTCCTGTAACCACTGCCGCGTCTGCAAGCCTGGCCGTTACCAATGTTGCCGCATTGCCCGCACAGGATGAATACATCATCAGCGCGCTGGGCGTATCCGGCACCTACGACAGGATGTTGTGTTTTATTTTGAATGAGCGTTCGCGCGAACTGGTGGGCGAATTTAAACGTTGGGATGATTTGGCCAGAACGCAGACGCTTGTAAAACGCGTACAAACTTTCAACCTTGAAGGTGGGCCCAATGTAAAAGCCTTTCATACGCTGCGCCCCATACCTCAGACTTTTTTAGACGGTATACAGGCCAATGGAGCGGCACTGACTGGCACACAAAAACAGGCAATGCAGAACCCGGGTTATTAATCTTTTTCTGACAATAAGCAACAGTTAAAAGGACGGTCAATTTCTATTGTGCCGTCCTTTATTTTTTTCAGTCAATCTCATAAGCAAACAGTATGAAATATTTTCTTGTTCCGCTCTGCGGAATTCTTTCTCTTGCCAGTTTGAGCACCGCAAGCGCGCAAACACAGCCAAAGGCAAATGATGTAAACACGCCGCTGCATCTCTTGCAACCTGCTTACCCGGTGCCCTATGGCGTACCGGTAAAAGACAGTATTGTACAGGTGCTGAACCGGGTATATGATTACCTGAACGCCGTAACGCCTGCGGCATTGATAAACAAAACCAGCAATACTGCGGTTACAGATTACAGTAAGGCAGATACAAATACCATATTTAAGCCTGGAGATTTCAGGCTCATGAGTTACGAGTGGGGTGTTACCTATAGCGGCATGCTGCTGGCCAGTGCCGCTACGGGCGATAAAAAGTTTGCCGATTACACCTACCATCGCCTCCAGTTTATTGCCAGCATAGCACCGGCGTTTAAAACATTATCTGAGCGGTATCCTGCCGCTGCCAATCCATTGCGTGGTTACCTGCACCCGCATGCATTGGATGATGGCGGTGCACTCAGTGCTGCTATGATAAAGGCATTGCGTACTGATAACGGGAAGGCATTGGGTTTGCGCTCACTGGTAGACAGCTTTCTGCAATACATTAGCAAGCGTGAGTACCGGCTGAGTGATGGTACGCTGGCACGCAACCGCCCGCAACCGAACAGCCTCTGGCTGGATGATTTGTATATGGCGGTACCCGCGCTGGCGCAAATGGGCGCACTAACGGGCAACGCCAGTTATTTTGATGATGCGGTACAACAGGTGCAACAGTTTTCTGCGCGCATGTTCAATAATGAAAATAAGCTCTACATGCACGGCTGGGTGCAGGGGATGGCAGAGCATCCGCAATTTCATTGGGGCCGCGCCAACGGATGGGCCTTGCTGGCCATGGTAGAGTTGCTGGATGTATTGCCGGCGCAACATGCTGGCAGGGCAGCAGTGTTGAATCAATTGAAAGCGCATGTTCAGGGGTTGGTAGCAGTGCAGTCGGGCACAGGTTTCTGGCACCAGTTGCTGGATA
>DATJGC010000146.1:0-6538 GCA_035495345.1 Chitinophagaceae bacterium
GCGACACCCATAAGACAATTCCGAAAGGACAGGTGTCGGAATAAACCCGTTTTTTGCCGGGTACAGCCCCCATGATTCAGCAAAGGGCGCTGTAGCTTTATGCATCAAAATAAGAAAGTATGAATGAAGCTATCACAGAAGAACTTATTGCTACCCGTGCGCGGTTAGCGGCCGTGCTGGAACAATTTTCAGCAGATAATTTTAATACAGTGCCCTTTACCGGAAGCTGGACGCCGGGTGAGGTGACCGAACATGTGTTTAAATCGCTGGACGGTATCCCTTCTTTGTTAACAGGTGATTCACTGCCTACACAACGAGACCCTGCTGCGCATGTTGCCAACCTGCGAAGTATGTTCCTGGATTTTTCTACGAAGATGAAATCACCGGCTTTTATCTTACCCTCTGCAGGACAGAAAGATTATTCCAGCCTTCGCAAGGACGTACTGGAAAAGATGGATGCCATTATTGCCGTAGCCCCCGGTATTGATGCCACCCTCACCGTTGCGCATTTTCAATTCCCGGGTTCAGGCCCGGTAACCCGTTTGGAGCTATTGCATTTTATCAGTGTTCATACGCAGCGGCATGCGCACCAACTGACTGAAATGGCCAAGAGGCTGGCGGTTGTACACTAAGCCACCTGCTCACAGTGAAGGATAAACGTAAATGTGGATCCCTTGTTTTTTTCACTGTTAACTACAATTTTGCCTCCGTGCCGGGTGATAATATCTTTTGCAATAAAGAGCCCGATGCCAAAACCGGGGAATGTTTTCTCTTTTCTTCCCTCCACACGATAAAACCTGTCGAAAATTTTGTCGAGGTCTTTTTGCTCCATACCAATGCCATAGTCCTGTACACTAACACCCACCAGGTCGTTACCGTAGAGCAAGACGCTAATGTCAACGGCTGCTGCGCCGGGAGAATATTTTACAGCATTGGTGATAAAGTTGAGGAGCACCTGCTCAATCCGGTTTTTGTCTGCATACAGCGTGCAGTTAAACTGGCAGTTTAAACGGAGTTGATGACCGGTGGTTAATTGTGCATTCTGCACAATGTCTTTTATAAAGTCAGCAAGGTTGAAATGGCTTTTATCCAGCTCAAATTGACCCTTGTCTATTTTTGAAAGATTCAGCAGTTCTGTTATCAGGCTGCTCAGGCTGTTTACCTGCTTATCCATGCTGCCCAGTGCGGTTTGCAAAATAGTGGCGCTGGCTGCGCTGTCGCTATCGCCTGATTCATAAAGTTTTTGCAATAGCTGTATATATCCTTTGATGGTAGTAACGGGTGTTTTTAATTCGTGACTGGCCATCATAATAAAATCATCCTTCTTCTCGTCGCGCAATTGCAGGGCTTCATTGAGTTTTTTATGATCGTGAATATCTGTCCAGGAGCCAATCCAGAAAATGATTTGGCCATGTTCATCATGTATGGGATCCCCTTGCCCATGGTGCCAGCGATAATTGCCATACTTATTTTTCAACCTGGCTTCTGTTATGTAGGATGCCCCGGTTTGTAGACTGGTTTGCCAGGCTTCCGCGCAGGGGGCAAGGTCATCAGGATGGATCATGGCTACCCACGATTGATAATCTACAGGCACAATGCCGCTGTACTCATACCATTTACCAGACACAAATTCCTGGTGGCCATTGCCATCCGTCATCCATATTAGTTGAGGCAGTGTTTCTGTTAGGGTCCGCAACTGCTGCGCAGTATGTTCTATCTTTTTACGTGCGTTTACCTGTAACGTGATATCGGTAGCCATCATGGTAATGCCTTCTATCATGCCCCTTTCATCCAGCAGGGGCTGGCACACGTAATCGTAATAGACTTCTTCCAGCAAGCCATTTTTAATGATGGCTATTTTCTCTTCCTTTCCGTGGTACACTTCACCCGTTTCATATACGCGCGTAAGCAAGTGCTCCATGGGCTGGCCTTGTAGTTCAGGCAGGGCTTCAAAAAGTTTTTTGCCCAGCAGGTCCATTGTTTTATTCCATGACAATAGCAACGGTGGGTTTACAAAATCAATAACCATGTCTCTTCCGCGTAGGACTACAAAAATACCCGGCGCCTGTAACAGGAGATTACGCCATTTGCGTTCAGCTTCTTCAATGGCCTTGCGCGCCATCACCTGGGCCGTAATATCGTCACCCGTTACCATTATACCGGTTACGTTTCCGTTCTCATCTCTTAAAGGCGCGTAAACAAAGCGCTGAAAGGTGCGTATGATACCAGCGGGCGTGTGATAATTGATCGGTGTTTCAGCAGCAACGTATTGCTCTCCGCTGTTGTACACATTTTCCAGCAGGGATACGAAACCCTGTTCAACCATTTCAGGAAAGACTTCCACAACAGGGCGCCCAATCACCTGCTCTGCTTTCTTGCCCAGCAACAACAGCGATTGATCATTTGCCAGTTCATACACAAATGAGGGTCCGCGCAATATTTGTATGGCCGTGGGTGCCTGCTGAAAAAGGTGCTGCATCTGCAGCAGCGCGTGGTTACGCACTTTTGCAATTTTCAGTTGCGCCTTTATACGCGCGTGTAATTCTTTGGAAGAAAAGGGCTTCACCAGGTAATCATCTGCGCCGGTTTCGTACCCTTCCATTTTTGATTCTTCACCTGCGCGGGCAGTAATCAGCAACACCGGTATATGCGCGGTAGACGGGTCTTTTTTTAGTTTGGTCAGCATTTCAATGCCATCCATGACCGGCATCATGATATCACTCAGTATCAGGTCTGGCGGTTGTTCAAGTACTTGTTGCAATGCATCCCTGCCATTGGTGGCCAGCTTTACATTGTAGGCTCGCCCTACGATCACCGAAAGGTATTGCCGCATATCGGCGTTGTCATCTACCACCAGAATGGTAAGTGCTTGATCCTGCGTTTCAGGCACCGCAGTCACCTCTTTTCGATACGTACCGTTGTTATTCAGTAAAAAACTGGCCTCATCAAGATAGAGGTCTGCCACAGAATCATAGCTTAGTTCTTTGGCGGGCGGCTCACTCAGCAATTCAGTAGTAGCGTCCTGCGCCATCGGTATCCGTACGGTAAAACGGCTGCCTTTATTAACCCCGCTTTCTACGCTGATATCTCCCTTGTGTAATAACACCAGTTCCCTGGTGAGGGAAAGGCCAATGCCGGTGCCTTCATGGGTTCGGCCGGCGCTGTTTTCCACACGGTGAAAGCGATCAAACATATGCGGCAATTCTGCAGGCGGTATTCCCACCCCCGTATCTTCAACAGTTAGCGTTGCAATGTCTCCCTGCGCAGCCAGGCTAACGGTAATGCCTCCACGCAAGGTGTATTTAAAAGCGTTCGACAAAAGGTTAAAGACTATTTTCTCCCACATGTCCCTGTCTAGTGGCACCGGTTGCGGAACGGGCTGAACATTAATGGTAAACCGAAGACCCGCTTTTTCTACCAGTGGCTGAAAGCTGCTGGCAATTCTTTTTGTAAAAGAGGAAATATCCGTTGGCACCAGCGCGGCTTTTTGACGTCCGCTCTCTATCCGGCTAAAATCCAGCAGCGTATTCACCAGCTTCAGGAGGCGCATGGCATTGCGGTGCGTGAGTGCCAGCTTTTCCTTTTCTTCTTCTCCCACTATGGCAGTGGTCGTGTTAATCATTTCTTCCAGCGGGCCCAGCATCAGCGTAATAGGTGTACGAAATTCATGGCTGATATTGGTAAAGAACAGCGTTTTTGCTTTGTCGAGCGCCTCCAGTTCAGCGGCACGTTTGCGTTCCAGCTCATAGGCCAGCGCATTGTTTACGCTTAAAGATATCTGATCGGCAATCAGCTGAATAAAATTGCGATAGGCAAGGTCTACCTTCCTGTACGGGTTAAGTCCTACAGTAAGCACGGCCAGTGGCACATCATTATTGGCGCCGTGCAGGGGTACATGCAGTAATTGATCTGGCATGCTATCCCAGGGACCGCGCGGAAGATTTTGCCAGCGTTGGTTCACCTGGGTAATACAGATACGGTTTTCTGCAAGTGCCACTGCTATATCTTCCTTCAGCTCCAGCGGAAAGCCCGCCACATGCTCTGGTGGTGCATCAGGCGCTATACGATGAATCAATGCAAAAGGAAAATCACGATCATTTTTTTCTATGGAACGGATGGCGGATTTGTATACTTCCAGTTCAGTTTTATTTTCTGCCAGCGTATCAAGATCCTGCAATGTCTTTAGCGAGCGTTCATTGATGATGCGTTCTGTGTCTGCCGTGTTATAACAAATGATGCCGGCGGGTTTGCCATCATCTCCCAACACCGGTGTATAAGAAAAAGTATAGTAAGTTTCTTCAGGAAAACCACTGCGCTCCATGATGAGCAACTGAGATTCTACATAGGTACCCTGATCGTGCTGCATGGCCCGCGTAAGCAGGGGTTCAATATCTTTCCAGATATCTTTCCAAACTACCGAAGCCGGCTGTCCCAGCGCCACCGGGTGCTTTCCGCGAACGATGTCTATGTAGGCATCGTTGTACAATTTCACCAGTTCTTTTCCCCAGCCAATCCAGATGGGTTGCTGAGAACTGAGCATGATGCGCACACAGGTCTTCAGGCTTTGTGGCCACTGGGCGGGGTTGCCGAGAGAAGTGTTGTGCCAGTGAAAAGCACGCAGGCGCTCTCCCATCTCGCCGCCACCCGCCAGGAATTCAGGGCTGGTTATCGGGTTTGCTATCATGAAGGACAAAGTAATGGTTTCTGCAATGTAAGTTGTTTTTTGGGGTTGTATAAACCGGTAGACCGGAAATCATTTGTTGACCCACCTGTTGATTTGATAGCTAACGGCGTGCCAGCCGTGATGCCGGCATGCATCCTCCATCTATAGCCAATGGAAAGGGCCTCTACGCAGGCTGCGCATGCATGGGCAAGAATTGCAACATCATTGAATGATAATAGTGCCGGCGGCTTCTCTTTTACCGGCGTTAAAAATGCTGTAGAAATACAATCCGGGTAAAAAACGGGCAGTGGGCAATTGAACAGACAGGTTGCGCATAATGGTATGATAGACCAATTGACCCGTAGCATTGTAAAGATTGACCTGCTGATTGGCCAGTTGTTCAGCAGTGATAGTAACTGGTAATGGTCGCTGTACGGGCGTGGGATATACCAGGTAAGATTGACCCGCCAGGTAGAAGACGGACTCTGCTACGCTGTAAATGCTTTGTCCGTTGTTGAGCAAAATGCGTGCGCGGTAAACATTTTCACCCTGTTGCAATTGTGGGTCTGTAACATAGAACCGCAGGGCCAGCAAACCATTCACATTTTGTATGGATACAAAGCTGCCATCAGGCTGTCGTTTCTCTATTTGTACGCCTGAAAGCAGGTAGCTGCTGCCCATTTCAATAGACAACAACGCGTTGCTGCCATTCAGGTCTGCCGTGAATTTTTTTATGTAACAGGAGATTCCCTGCGTTGTATAATTTATTGCCCTGCTCTGCACGCCTGTTTTTCCGTAACCTAGTAGGGGCGCCACACTATACCACAATTTGTTTGAAACGCGTTTATCAATAAACGCCATTGTATCCGTGGTCGACTGCACCGGCTCCATATATCTTTCACCCAATGCGTACAAGCGGTAGCCGGGCGCCTTTGCACTGTTCCAATAGAGAAGGGCAGAATCTGTACAATCATAGCCTACCATCGGCAATAATGGTGCTGAAATGCGGATGGTATCGCTGATAAAGTTTGTTGTTTCGGTAATGATGCGCAATTGCGCCAGCGCGTTGGTATCCGGCGCCTGCCAGTAAACATAGCCTTTGCTCAAATCAATGGTTGAGATGGTTCGCCATTCACTGTTGCCGATCCACCTGTAGGCAAGCTGGGCATTACCGGCCATCGTCGTTTTCCAACGGAGCAGGTTTTTCTTGGCGCTGAATACATTATCAGGCGCAAGCGGGTATGTCCATTGCAAAGAACCTGTAGTATCCCATTGATAAGTTACAAAGAAAGACTGGCTGCTGCCTTCAATGGTATTGGCTTTTACATTAATCATGTAGGCGGTAGCAGGGTTTTCAATAACCACCTGTTCCTGGGTATTAAGGTGATCTGGCATGTTGCGCGCGGGCAGGGCCAGTGAATCTGCCTGCGGCGATGCGTTTAACGTAAGTGGAAAAAGCGTTTGCCCGTTTAGCATGTCCGTTACCGCTAGATCAAGATCATTGACGAGTGCCAGCGCTGCATTGGGCGAGGCTGGCGGGTCGCTCCAGGCCAGCAATATTTTTAAATTCCTTGCATTCGCCGGCAGATCAAGCCTGAAGCTGGTTTGCGCACCGGAAGCCAGGGCCCCGGCAAAAAAGCGATTGGCCATCATTTCCTTTGCAGCACGCACGGCATCCAGGTTGCCGAAGCCGCTGTTGAAATCGGGTCCTTTTGCACCCATATCCGTTGCCGTATTCAAGAGCAGCGCTTTAACCAATGCAGCGTCTGGCAATGAATGGTATCGTTGTTTATAAACATCCTGTAGTATCAATGCAGTACCGCTTACCAATGCGGCTGCACCGGAGCTGCCATCTTCAGCAAAGGCCAGCAGTTC
>DATJGC010000147.1:0-4774 GCA_035495345.1 Chitinophagaceae bacterium
TTTAATGGTAACGGATTTTCCTTCTCCCGACTTGCCCAGAATAACCACGTTTTCACCTTTGTTAAGCGTCAGGTTAATGTTGGTAAGCACGGGTTTGCCGTTAAAACTTTTTTTCAATCCCTGAATCTGAATGACCTGTTCCATACTTATGCGCTGGGGTTAACTGTAAACAAAAAGATTGGTTATCTGCACCACAATAGCATCAATGATAATGATCCAAACGGAAGAGGTAACCACTGCAGAGTTAGCCGCCAGTCCAACACTTTCCGTTCCGCGGTTAGAGTTAAACCCTTTATAGCATCCTACAAAACCAATGGCAAATCCAAAAAGGATTGTTTTAATAATGGAGGGAATGATATCTGCAAACTCCAATACTGAAATGGATTTGTAAAAGTATAGGGTAGCACTCATGTCGCCCGCCAGGTTAGAAGCCGCAAAGCCTCCAAACAAAGACATTACATCTGCAAAAATGGTAAGCAGGGGTATCATTACCGTGCAGGCAAGTATCCTTGTTACTACCAGGTATTGCATGGGGTTAGCGCCGGATACCACCATGGCATCAATCTGTTCCGTAACATTCATGCTACCCAGCTCGGCACCAATGCTGGAAGATATTTTTCCTGCGCAGATAAGGCCCACTATCACCGGCCCTATTTCCCTGATAACTGAGATGGATACCATGCCTGGTATATAACTTACGGCACCAAACTGTTTCATGGTGGGCAATGACTGTAGCGTGAGTACAAACCCCAGGATAAAACCCGTTAATGCAATAATGCCGATAGATCTATAACCGGTAACATAGGCCTGCCTTGAAAACTCTTCCCACTCAAACCCCTTGCGGAGGCTGTTCCTGAAAAAAGACTTGAAGAATAGGGTTTGGTCTGCAATGGTAACGAGTGCAGGACTAAAAGAACGTTTGCTGAGCATAAGGGTTTTCGGTTTACCAGTTGTATGGTTGTATTAACTAATAACCTGCCAACAATAAGCAAAGAGGCTTACTTGTGTGAGCCATGGTTATAAAGCGATTTCCGGTTGAAAAGGCTGATCAAAGCGAGGCTGATGTAGAACAAATTCTACAAAATGGCTATTCTGGATTTGAAGCAGGCTAGCTTCGAAAGCTGATCGATTTGTTTTTAGCTGCTGGATGCCTTTTTCTCTTCCTGTTTTACCAACTTCAGCGCGGTACGAGGTTTACGCAGGCGGCGCCATTGTCCGCGCGGGCGCGTTGGCATTTCATCACCCAGTAACCTGCCCCAAGGCTTAAGTTCTTCAATTCTATCAAATATGATTTTCAGGATACCCGCAAATGGAATGCAGAGGAACATGCCGGATACTCCCCAGGCAGCATTGCCCAGCAGCACAAAGACGATTGAAATAAGCGCGTTGATTTTTACTTTGGAAGAAACGATATAGGGCACCAGGAAATGGTTGTCTACAAACTGGATGACCATATAACAAATGATCACCAGCAGTTGCGTGTGAAAACCATCTTTGGTTACTGTTGCAATGATGATGGGTAAGGCAACAGACATTAAACCGCCGATATACGGAATGATATTGAGAATGGCGCCCAGTATGCCCAGCAGTATCCAGTACTTAACGCCCAGTATCAGCAACGCCAGTGAATTCAACACGGCAACTATGGTGGTTTCCAGCACCAGCCCATACATATAACTCTGGATGGCGCCCTTTGTCTGCTTGAGCACCACGCCTACTTCCTTAAAATTCTTTTCAGAGAAAATTTCATACACAAAATTCAAAAGAAGATCCTTGTAGTAGAGGAAGAGGAAAGAATATACCGGCAACAGTATGATCGCCGCCAGCGAACTGAGCAGGGCGCCGGCCGTGGATCCAATCAGCGGTTTAATTTTTT
Organism: Chitinophagaceae bacterium; assembly: GCA_035495345.1. Taxonomy (GTDB): domain Bacteria; phylum Bacteroidota; class Bacteroidia; order Chitinophagales; family Chitinophagaceae; genus JACMLD01. The sequence goes on from DATJGC010000147.1 coordinate 1,877, forward strand.
CTCCCGCTTCTTCAATGGCCTGCTGTTGTTTTTCAATGTCTATATTAAAGCGCCTGCTGATATCTCTTTGCAATTCTTCAATCAGCTGAATGACTTTCTTTTTCATTAATGGAAACTGGTCTGCAAACCCGGAGATTTGAGCAGAAAGAAAGTATCCAACACCTGTAATAAACAGGAATGCCAGCAACAGCGCAATGGTAATAGCCAGCACCCGCGGTACCTTCCAGCCTTGCAGCCGGCAAACAAGCGGGTTTAAAAGAATAGCAATGAGTAATGCAAAAGAAAGAGGAACCAGTATTACCCGAAGGTTGGTTATCACATACACAAAGAGGATAAGTCCGAGCAGGATGACCGTGCACTTAAAATAAAACGGGTATTCTTTAAGCATACTGGCTTATGGTTGGGTAGGTGGTAGAGGAAGCTTTGCTTCTTCCTCCGCAATTTTGTTTTTTAGATTGTTGATATCCTTTTTAAGGTTTTCAAGATCATCTGCTGCTATGCGTGCATGTTTTGCACTCTTACGCGCTGCATCACCGGCATTTTCTGCTTTACGGGCGGTTGATTTATCCTGCGGTTCATTACTTAAACGGTTAGCAGCATCTGCATTTTCCTCAGCGGCTTTTTTTGCTTCTGCGGTAGTGGATACAACTTCACGGGTTTTTTGCTCCAGTTTATTTTCCAGTTTGGCAAGCTCCATTTTCTGGTTATTGATCTTAGCCTGCAGCTTCAAGACATCTTTCTGCTGTTTCAGCGTGTTCATAGAGTCTTTTGAAACCTGTGCAAAACTGGTAGAGGCGGTAAAAATAGTAACAGCGGTAATGGCGAAGGTGGCAAGGGCCGTGCGAAAGATAGTCATGTTAATGGTTTTGAGGTATAGTACATACACATGGTGTCAATTGCTATGCCCCAAAAAATATGAGCCCCTGTCAACGTGTTACACATTACTTATAATCATGTGCCGACAATTTTCCCCAAAAAAAATCAGGCCGCTTACATGGCCTGACTTTGCAAAGAGCGAGAAAAGTTTAAGCCTGGCGTATAACCCTCAGCAAAACAGCAATGATGGCTATCACCAACAATACGTGAATGATGCCACCGGAATGATATCCAAAATATCCTATTGCCCAGGCAATAACAAGGATAACAGCGATGAGGTACAAGAGATTTCCCATAATTTTTTATTTGTGTTGATGTATAAAAGGAATTACCCGAAATGTTATTATAAAACTGTGCCAGAAAAATTCGCTTTTTTTTAGGTATTTATAAGCAGCATTTCTCTTACCACCAGCGTCACCCCACGCCAATTGCCGCTACACTATGAAACTGGCACACATTTATATAATACTATACATACTTCCCACAGTCTTAGTCGTAAGCAGCGGGAAACCTATACTCAACAAAAACATGTTACATGAAAGCTGCTGCCCACAAAAAAACCGTACTAATTATAGATGATGAAGAAGAACTTTGTATGCTGATGGAACTGGTGCTGGAGAGAGAACATTTTATAGCACAGAGCATACATATGTTAAGCGAGGCGCTGACCATTATCCAGCGCATGAAACCCGATTATATTTTCCTGGATAACCACCTGCCGGATGGCAAGGGCATCGATTTTATCAGGAAAATGATTGATACTTACCCAGGCGCTAAGATTGTGATGATGACAGCCCACAATGAGAAGCAGCTAAATGAGAAAGCGCTCCACGAGGGTGCCTCTTACTTCCTCCACAAGCCCTTTAACAGGAACAATATCGAGAATATCATCAACAGCCTTTGATTTACAGGCTGGTGGTTTTATTGGTATCAGCTGCAGCCTCTGCTTCCTGCTGAATAGAAATATCAGGTACAAAAGACATTAGCAGCATGATGGCGGAAGCCGCCAAAAGAATATAAAGGCTGGCCGTTTTTTCAGGGCAGTCGCCTGCGTAACACCTGCTAAACAAAATAAAGTTGCGGATGCTCCATGCAATATTGAATCCGCAGAAAAATACATTGGTGCGCTTGGCCCAGATACGCGGCAACATGAAAAACAGCGCCGCCCCAGCAGCACAAAAAATATTCATCAAACCCGGCCGCCCAAAATTATGCTTGCCCACAGAAGACATACCGCCAATGGTAAGTCCGGCAGAGGGCACCACAACCCAGACCGTACAACAAACAATAACGACGGTAATGGCCGCCAGCAATCCTATCCATTTTGAGTACTTCATATTAGTTTATTTGCGCAACAGGCTGCAAAGATAACCGGGGGCCGGGCTGTTTAAAAAAGAAAGTAGCAGACTGCTGACCCACCAGCCGGCAAACGGATATTACCATACCTCCAGTGCCAGGCCGTATTTTTTTGGTAATATTGGCAAAATGAAGGTGGTTCAATTTACAATACCGGTAGCAGCCAACAATTCTATACATCTGCAGGAAGACAGGCTGCCCCATTTTTACGGACAATTGCACCGGCATGCAGAAATTCAAATTACCAGTGTACTCGCCGGTACCGGCACCCTGCTGGCAGGCAACCATATGCAGCAGTTTGCAGGCGGTGAAGTATTTGTAATCGGTGCCAACCAGCCCCACCTGTTTAAGAGCGACCCCGCCTATTTTGAAAAAGGGTCAAGAAAAATGATTCATTCCCTCAACCTGTTTTTCAAACCTTCCGGATTTATTGACCCCTTGCTGCAGCTGCCAGAAATGAGCAGGATAAAAAAATGGATGGCGGTTGCTGCACATGGTTTGCAGGCAGCGCCCAATGCTGCACAGAAAATTACGCAAGCATTGCAAACCGTAAATGTTGCCGCAAACGGTAAACGGATGGCGGCATTCATCTTACTGCTACAGTTGTTGGCAGACAGTAAAAAATGGCAGCCGTTCTCTACAGACGCGTTCACCCATAATTTTACA
>DATJGC010000148.1:0-6238 GCA_035495345.1 Chitinophagaceae bacterium
GAAGAACGGTTGCAATGTATTCATAGCCCGGTAGGCTTAGACATTGGCGCGGAAACACCGGAAGAAATTGCGCTTTCTATCATTGCGGAAATACAAGCTGTCTTTGCTGCCAGAAAAGCGGTGCCGTTAAAAGAACATACCGCACCCATTCATGATCGCGCATCGCTTAGCATTCGTCAGCCATCCATCGTTAAAGCATAAGCCGGCCATGACAGCTGTACAAACAGGTATTGTGGTATTGGCGGCAGGATCTTCTGCCAGGTTGGGCCGCCCCAAGCAATCACTCTTGTACCAGGGGCAAACCCTCTTACAAAAAAGCATTGCCGCGGCAATGGCCACCAATACTGAACAGGTACTGGTGGTACTGGGTGCTACCGGAATGGAACTTGAAGTTCCGCCTTCCACCAACAGGTTGCATTACATGCTTAATACGGGCTGGCAGGAAGGCATGGCATCCTCCATTCGTTGCGGGGTGAAAGCCATCAGCACGCAATGGCCGGAGATTGAGAATGTATTGCTGATGGCCTGCGACCAGCCATTTGTAAACAGCGAAGTACTTGATAAACTGGTAACTTTGCAACGGCAAACCGGTAGCCTGGTAGTGGCCAGCAAATACAGGGATGTAGCAGGCATTCCGGCTATATTTAACAAGGCCCTTTTTCCGGCACTGCTGCAATTGAAAGGCGATACCGGCGCAAAGAAAATTATTGCCGCGCAGCAGGAGCGCATTGCGTGGGTTGATTTTCCGCTGGGCGACATAGACATTGATACAAGTGAAGATTACCTGCGGCTGCAAAAGCCCTAAAATGACACAATGATTATTGATTCTTATAACCGGGTACATGATTATCTCCGTATTTCGCTCACAGACAATTGCAACCTGCGGTGCTTTTACTGTATGCCCGAAGAAGAATATGCCTTTGCGCCTGCAGCAAAACTGATGCAGCCAGCGGAGATTGAAACCCTGGCAAAAATATTTGTTGCACAGGGCGTGAAGAAAATCCGGCTCACGGGCGGAGAACCGCTGGTAAGAAAAGATGCTGCCAATATCATAACCTTATTGGCTGCACTGCCTGTAGAACTTACCATGACCACCAACGGCGCAAGGCTGCATGAATTTGCCAGCCTATTTACGCAAACAGGTATTCGCTCTATCAATATCAGCCTGGATACACTGCACGAAGAGAAGTTTACGCTTATTACACGCCGGCCAATTTTTAAACAGGTAAAAAGCAATATTGATCTTGCCCTCCAATTGGGCATGCATGTAAAAGTAAATATGGTGGTGATGAAGGGTATGAATGATGATGAAGTCGTTGATTTTGTTGGCTGGACAAAAGACCAACCCGTTCATGTAAGATTCATTGAATTTATGCCGTTTACCGGCAACCGGTGGACCAGCAACAAAGTATTCTCTTACCAGGAGATACTCAGCAGCATAGCTACAACGTATGAGTTTGACGCGCTGGCGCCAAAAGCGCATGATACTGCCAAGAGTTTCAGGGTGCCCGGCCATGCCGGAACCTTTGCGGTAATTAGTACCATGACAGAACCTTTTTGCAGCAGCTGTAACCGCATGCGTTTAACGGCCGATGGCAAATTGAAGAACTGTCTTTTCTCTATTTATGAAACAGATTTACTAACGCCCCTGCGCAACGGTGAAGATATACTGCCGCTGATACAAACAAATATAAAAGCCAAGGAAAAAGAACTGGGCGGCCAGTTTACCACGGCACTGCAGACCATTGAAGCCACCCACATTCAGAACCGGCCAATGATTACCATTGGCGGGTAAAGTATAGCAATCACATGATTACGGTAGCAAGCGCTAAACAAATCATTGCAGAAAATACGCTTCGCCTGCCCGGCGTAAAAGTTGCGCTGCGCGATGCCCTGCAACGCAGGCTGGCGGAAGATGTTTTTAGCCCGGCTAACGTTCCTGCCTATGCGCAATCTGGTATGGATGGTTACGCCTTTGCTTACGCAGATTGGAAGGCCAATAAGACTTTGCCGGTGGCTGGTGAAATGGCCGCAGGCAACAGCCGGCAGTTCTTGCTGGCACCGGGCCATGCGGCACGCATTTTTACCGGTGCACCGCTGCCACAGGGTGCAGACACCGTGGTAATGCAGGAGAAAACGGCCGTGGCAGATAATCAATTAACCATTCTGGATGAGCAGCTCCTGGCTGGCACAAATGTGCGCGCGGAGGGTTCTGCCATCAGGGCTGGTGAACTGGCACTACCCCACAATACACTGCTAACGCCGGGGGCAATCGGTTTTCTTGCAGGCATGGGCATACATGAAGTAAAAGTCTATCCCGCGCCCTCTGTAGCAATAATTGTAACCGGCAATGAATTGCAAACCCCTGGTCAGCCACTGGCTTTTGGACAGGTATATGAATCTAACTCCTTTGCGATAGAGGGGCTGTTGCAGCAGTTGCAAATAAGAAAAACGCGGATATACCATGCGGCCGATGAGTTGCCGGTGCTGCAAAAAATATTGCAAGCGGCCCTGGAAGAGAATGATATGGTATTGCTCACCGGGGGTGTGAGCGTAGGCGATTATGATTTTGTGGTAGCGGCTGCGAGTGCTTGTGGTGTACAGCAATTGTTTCACCGCATACAGCAAAGGCCTGGTAAACCGCTGTACTTTGGCAAAAAAGAAAATAAACTGGTATTTGGATTGCCGGGCAACCCCTCTTCGGTACTTACCTGTATGTATGAATATGTATTGCCGGGTCTGCAGGTAACCCTACCGGTATTAGAGGTAGCGCTGGAACAAGATGTTGAGAAGCCTGCTGCACTTACCTGTTTCCTGAAAGGCTGGTACAATGGCAAAACGGTTGCACCACTCAATGCCCAGGAATCTTACCGTATGAGTTCCTTTGCGGTAGCCAATTGTCTTATACAACTGGAAGCAGGCAATAGCAGTTGTAAAAAAGACAGCGTAGTAAGCATTCATTTGTTGCAGTTTTAAAATAAATGCATGGAAGCCCAGCTCTACTTGTTTTATGTTTTATTATTCGTGATTGCTTTTCTGTATGCCTCTGTGGGTCATGGCGGTGCCAGCGGTTACCTGGCACTCATGGCTATTTTTAGTTTCTCGCCTGAAGTAATGAAACCGACTGCATTGCTGCTGAACTTATTTGTTTCTTCTGTATCGTTTATACAATTTTACCGGGGCGGCCATTTTAAATGGAAGATATTTTTACCGCTTGCGCTTGCATCGGTTCCGCTTGCCTATGCCGGTGGCTTAATCAGCATTGATGCCGTTATTTATAAAAAAATCCTGGGCTTGCTACTGGTAATTCCGGTGGTCCGTTTCCTGTTCTTCGCCAATATTAAGGTAGAAGACATTAAAAAATCGAATATTCCGCTGTCATTGTTACTGGGGGCCATCATCGGCTTCTTATCGGGGCTTATCGGTATTGGCGGAGGCATAATTCTTTCGCCTGCATTGCTGCTTTTAAAATGGACAGATCAGAAACAAACGGCCGCCATCAGCGCCGCCTTTATCTTTGTAAATTCGCTTTCGGGGCTGGGCGGGCAGTGGCAGAAAGGCATTCATTTCAGCACAGATATGGTCAGCTTTGTAGCCGTGGCCTTTGTTGCTGGACTTTGTGGCGCCTATTTTGGTTCCATAAAATTTAAACAAACCATATTAAAAAATACGCTTGGACTTGTATTGGCCTTAGCGGCGTTTAAACTCTTATTTACCCATGCATAGAAAAACAGTCTGTTGGTTATTGCTTTTGCTTTGCAGCATTGGTTGCTGTTTTGGCCAGGAAAAAACAAGTCCTACCAATAGTTTCATGGTAACAGGTAAGGTAAAAACAGCGCTTCGTTTTTCTTTAGAACAGGCTGCTGCATACAAAACCGTGAAACTGGATAGCCTTGTCATCTATAACCACCTCATGCAAAAGAAAAGGGTACTAAAAGATATCAAAGGCATCCTTTTAAAAGATATCATTGAAAAAGCCGGGATAGACATTGCCAGTCCAAAACTGCTGAGTGAAATTTTTATTACCTGTGTGGCTTCAGACAATTACAAGGTAGTTTTTTCGTGGAATGAATTATTCAACACGCCGCTGGGTAAGCAGGTATTGATAGTAACGGCGCTGGACGGTAAGCCCGCTGCCGAAGGAAATGATAGAATTGCCGTATTGTCTGCCATGGATGAAGCCACCGGCAGAAGATTTGTAAAAGGACTTGAAAAAATAATTATTGAACAGGTTAAATAGATGTTTGTGGAGATAATGGTATTTGGTCAGCTTACTGAAATTACCGGCAGTGCCACCGTTGCGCTGGAAGGTGCTGCCGATACAGACGCGGTACTAAGGCTTTTGCAAACAAGGTATCCCCGGCTAACAGGAAGCAGGTATGTAGTGGCTGTCAATAAAAAGATAATTACTGAAAATACAAAGGTGGGCAATACCGATGCGGTGGCCTTACTGCCGCCTTTTTCTGGAGGATAATCATGAGCAGCATGGATCTTTTACATGAACGATACAGCAGGCAGGTGTCTCTTGCAGAGTTGGGCATTGCCGGGCAGCAAAAATTATTGCAGGCCCGTGTACTGGTGGTTGGCGCAGGCGGGCTGGGCGCAGCGGCCCTGCAATACCTGGCGGCCGCAGGAGTTGGACATCTCGGTATTGTAGATGATGATAGCGTAGCCCTGCATAACCTGCACCGGCAGCCGTTGTACAGTATGGCGGATATTGGTGCACCAAAAGCAAACACGGCGCGCAGCAGGCTACAGGCGCTTAATCCGGGCATCAATATTATTGCCTTCAACGAACGGCTGACCGTGGCTAATGCCTTGCAAATTATAAGCACATATGATATAGTTATAGACGGTACAGATAATTTTGCCACGCGTTACCTAATTAATGACGCCTGCGTATTGCTGCAGAAGCCGTTGGTATATGCTGCGGTGTCAAAGTATGAAGGACAGGTATCCGTATTTAATGTGCCGAAAGAAGGTATGGCTGTCAATTACCGGGACCTGTTTCCGCAGCCGCCCGCACCAGGAGAGGTAGCCAATTGCGCAGAAACAGGGGTGTTGGGTGTATTGCCTGGTATTATGGGTGTTATGCAGGCGGCGGAAGCCATAAAACTGATTACCGGTATTGGTGAGCCGCTGGTAAACAGGTTGTTTACCTACAATGTGCTGAACAACCAGGTATTTGAATGGAAACTGCAGGCGAGGCAGGGTACCGCTGATCTTATACCTGCCACCGCCGCGGCTTTTGAAAAAACAGATTACCAATGGTTGTGTGGTATGGCGTCAATGGAAAGGGAGATTGATAGCAACCGATTTGATCAATTGGCCGGGCAGGAAAGCACCATCATCATTGATGTGCGAGAACCAGGCGAAGAGCCATTGGTAGATGAATTTGCGCATGAAAAAATTCCATTGGGCAGGCTCTCAGAACAGGCGGGCAGTATAAGGGCAGAAAACATTCTTGTATTTTGCCAGTCTGGCAAAAGAAGTTTGCAGGCGGCAAGACTGCTGGCAGAACAACTGGGAGATGCTACTAAAATATATAGCCTGGCAGGTGGCATTGTACAGTGGAAGAAAGCCAGGGAACATAAAAAACAAGCAAGTGCACAGTAAGAAGAACATATTTGTACAGGGGCCGGTGGATGCTGCTTTTATTGCCGAAAGCATTCAGCAACACAGTAATAAGACCGGCATTGGCGCACACAGCATCTTCCTGGGCCAGGTGAGGGCAGATGAAAAAGACGGTAAGAAAGTGATTGGCATAGCGTATACGGCTTATGAAGACATGGCCAATGAACAAATGACGCTGATCAGGGAAGCAATGTTTGAAAAATACAAGCTCACCTGTATGCATGTATACCATAGCCTCGGCCAGATTGCCAGCGGACAGCTTTGCCTGTTTGTTTTTACTTCAGCGCCCCACCGGAAAGCGGCTATTGATGCCTGTGAGGAAACGGTAGAACGGTTAAAGGCAGAGTTGCCTGTATGGGGCCGTGAGATCATGGAAGATGAAAGCTTTCAATGGAAAATTAACCAATAGACAATGGTAAACATCACGCACAAGAATTTCTCGTTGCGCAAGGCCATCGCATCCGCTGTGGTAAGCTGTTCGTCTGCTGCTACCATACAGGCCGTTGAACAGCGGAAGGTACCCAAGGGCGATGTCTTTGAATTTTCCCGCGCGGCGGGGCTGCTGGCAGTGAAGAAGACCAGTGATGCCATACCAGATTGTCAT
>DATJGC010000149.1:0-14825 GCA_035495345.1 Chitinophagaceae bacterium
ATATAATTGCTGTTGAGGATGCCGTCTGCGGTTTTGTCTGTCATGGCCATCAGCCCCAGTCCCCATACATCATTCGGGTTGATGCGGTTGGTAAGCATGGGTGCATCCAGCGACAGGGTAGAAGTAACAAACGCCTTGGTAATGGCCGGCCACTGATCACGATAATTGCCTGCAGCCCTGAAAACGCCATCAAACTTGCCGGTAAGTGCCGGGTTAAGGGTGAGCGGTGAAGAAAAAAATTGAGAAAAGTGGGGATCCTGCGCAAAGGTTCGCATGCTTGTGAAAAGGGCCAGAGTTGCAACCAGTGCTAAATTCTTCATAGAAATTGTTAAGTCTTACAAAATACAAACATTTCTAAGAGTTCCAAAGTAAAATTAATGCTGCATTGATGCGCGGGGCAAATCCCGGTTGTACGAGGGGCAAAGGGATCTTTACATCTGTACCTTGGTGCCAAAAGCAAGGTCGCCGGCATCGCCCAGGCCGGGCACAATGTAGCCCTTGGCGGTAAGCTCATCGTCAATGGCGCCACACCAGACTTTGCAGTTGGGCTCGCTGCGCAAAACATATTCAATACCAACGGTACAGGCAATGGCGGCCACCACATGTATTTTGGAAGGATGCCCTTCCTCGCGCAGGAACTGGATGGTTTTTACCAATGAGGAACCGGTGGCCAGCATGGGGTCTGAAACAATGACCACCCTGTTTTCCAGCTCGGGGCAGGATACATAATCCAGGCTGATATCAAAAGTGCCGTCTTTATTGTGTTTGCGATAAGCAGAAATAAAAGCATTGTCTGCCTTATCAAAAAAATTGAGCAGGCCATTGTGGAGGGGTAAACCGGCGCGCAGAATGGTGGCAATAACAGGTTGTTCTGCCAGCACTTTACATACAGAGATACCCAGCGGCGTTTGTATTTCTTTCTCGGTATAGTGTAATTCCTTGCTGATTTCAAATGCGGCCACTTCGCCAATTCTCTCCAGGTTGCGGCGGAAACGCATCCGGTCTCCCTGTATCTCAATATCCCTGAGTTCTCCCACCCAGTCGCTCAACAAAGAATAATGCTGGCTCAGATTTACAACCATGGTAAGCGGTTTAGTTTAGTATTTGCAATGCGGATAAATGTAAAAAATATTTTGGCACCAACCGTTTTAATTTACTGCTTTGCAGCGCAGCATCTAAGGCATCCGGATAATCCAAGGCCGGTAGCTGCTATGCGAAACCGCTGCTATTCTGCCATGCAGGGTACATGGCAAGCAGGTTATTCGTAATTTGGCCGGGCAAATAACCAGGGCTGCCGGGCCTTCATTCAATTAAAAAAATATGCTGTACAATGTTATTGGTCTCATGAGTGGAAGTTCATTAGATGGTTTGGATATAGCGTATGTGCAATTGCAGGAAACGGCCGGTAGGTGGTCGTTCAATATTTTGCAGGCAGACTGTTTTCCGTACAGCCATGAATGGGCTTCCAAATTGGCCAATGCCATTCAGCTTCCCGCGGCAGAATACCAGCTGCTGCACAGCGCCTACGGGCGGTACACCGGCGAGGCTGTCAACGCGTTTATAGATGAACATCACCTGCATCACCAGGTACATCTTATAGCTTCTCACGGGCATACCAGCTTTCATATGCCTGAACACAGAATGACGGCACAGTTGGGAGACGGAGCAGCCATAGCCGCTGTTACCGGCCTGCCCGTGGTAAGTGATCTGCGCGCTATGGATATTGCCTTTGGCGGCCAGGGTGCCCCCATTGTACCCATCGGAGAAAAGTTATTGCTCAATGAATATGGCTTGTTCCTGAACCTTGGCGGCATTGCCAATCTTTCCTGTAACCAGGGTGGTAACTATGTGGCCTTTGATGTTTGTCCGGCCAACCGTGTCTTAAACCTGCTGATAGCGCCTGCCGGCAAGGCCTTCGACGAAGACGGCGCTACTGCTGCCCGCGGCCAGGTAGATACAGGCATGCTGGAAAAGCTGAACGGCCTGGGTTATTACCAGCAGCCTTTTCCAAAATCATTGGCGAACGACTTTGGCAATAACATCGTTTTTGCGATGCTGCAGCAGTCTGGCCTTTCAATGCAAGATGCCCTTTGCACCTATACTGAACATATTGCACAACAGGTAAAGCATGCCGCCGCGGCCGTACTGCCTGCTGAACTAACGGAAACCACTAACCGGAAACTGCTGGTTACCGGCGGCGGCGCGCTCAATAGCTTCCTGGTGCAAAGGATAAGTTCTTTGCTGGCAGAAATTAGTGTAGACCTTGTAGTGCCAGACAAACAATTGATCAATTATAAAGAAGCGCTGGTAATGGCCCTCATAGGTGTTTTACGCTGGCGCGAAGAATACAATGTGCTTTCTTCTGTTACCGGCGCCAGCAGAAATTCTATCAATGGCGCCCTGTGGCTGGGAGGAGAAGCATAGCGCCACCAACAAGCAATACGTTCCGATATGTTCCTTATGCAACCACTCAACCTGAACTTTCAGCATGATAAATAGACAACTTGCCATGCAACAATCAGCAGCCACCACCCTCAGCAACTGGGCAGGTAATATACAGTATGGCAGCTCGATATTGCAGAAGCCTTCCGGCAAGGAAGAACTGATAGCCATGGTGAAAAAAGCTGATAAGCTGAAAGTACTTGGCTCAAGACATTGTTTTAACCATATTGCAGACAGCCGGCATGGTTTTATTTCTTTGCAACATTTAAACAGGATAGTGTCACTGGATGAACGCGCCCGTACCGTAACCATTGAGGGCGGCATGAACTACGGCCAGCTATGCCCGTTGTTACAGGAGAAAGGGTTTGCACTGCACAACCTGGCATCCCTGCCCCATATTTCTGTGGCTGGTGCCTGTGCTACCGCCACACATGGTTCAGGGGTAAACAATGGCAACCTGGCTACTGCGGTGCAAAGTGTTGAATTTGTAACCGCCAACGGCAATACGGTTACCCTGCACCGTGAGCAGGATGCGGATAGCTTTCATGCACTGCTGGTGGGCCTTGGCGCCTTTGGCGTTATTACCGAGCTTACCTTGCAAATAGAACCTTCCTATACCATGCGGCAAGATGTTTTTGAGCAATTGCCCATGCGCACCCTCGCAGAAAATTTTGATGCCATTGCTGTTGCCGGCTATAGCGTAAGCCTGTTTACCGACTGGCAGTCTGACTATATCAATGAAGTCTGGATAAAAAGCCGACTTACCGCAGATACCAGCGTACACTTCTCCGGCGGTTTTTTTGACGCCATTCCTGCCAAAAGGCAACTGCACCCCATAGCGCATATGCCCGCAGAAAATTGTACAGAGCAAATGGGTAAACCTGGTTATTGGTTTGAACGTCTGCCACATTTTAAAATGGGCTTCACGCCCAGCAGCGGTGTTGAATTACAGTCTGAGTATTTTGTGCCCAGAGAGCACGCTGTGGCGGCCATACAGGCAATTGCCAGGCTGGGTAAGCAAATAGGCCCCTACCTGCTGGTCTCAGAAATACGGACCATTGATAAAGACGAAGCCTGGATGAGCCCCTGTTACCGGCAGCCTTCTGTTGCCCTTCATTTTACATGGCAACAAAACTGGGCAGCTGTAAAAGAATTATTGCCACTTATTGAAACTGCCCTGCTGCCTTTTAATGTAAAGCCGCACTGGGGAAAGTTGTTTACGATGTCGCCCGAAAGCCTGGCGGCCGGTTATGAAAAACTGCCGGCTTTTGCAGCGCTGGTAAAGACTTATGATACCGGGGGAAAGTTCAGGAATGATTTTTTAGACCGTTATATTTTTAACGCTTCTTAATTTACTGTTCCGTTTTTCTTTTAAAATCTTCTGCCACTGCACGTGAAATATAGCCTGAGATCCAACCTACGTAGGCGTATTTAGAAAAGAAAAAGCGTTTGGTGGGTTGCGTGGCATTGAGTTCTTTCATGAGTCCATCTATCCACACGGCACCCGCCAGCAAAGATTCCTGGTCGTAGGTATTCTGCGCAAGGCTGATGGTCTTGCGTGCATCCATCATGAGGCGTTCATTGGTAATATTTGATATATCCGGCTGAATGGTCTTCAGGTAATTGGTCAGCAGCATGTTCCTGAAACGGCGTATATCCTCCTGCGTTAGTTCTACGTAATTATCGTTGCATTTTTCAGGATAGAGGTAGGTTGCAATGCACCAGACAATACCGCCGCCAAGATAGGTGGCACTCCGGTTGCGTAAGCCGGCGCGGCGACTGAGTTCATCCCTCACTATCCGCGAAAGACTATCCCTGAAAAGATTTTCTGCATAGCGGGCAAACTCATTGATGTTGAAAGGATTTTTGTTCTTCACCATGCTTACAAAGCTTTTGGTGCCCACAGGAAAATAAACCGCATCAAAAGATTGCGAGGCGTCCATAAAATAACCGCCATTGGTCTTGGTGCTGCCAACATCTATCAGGCTGGTGCTGTAGCGGCGTTTGGGCGGTACCGTGCCCAGTACGGCCAGCTCTGCTTCTTCTGCTGAACTTACTGAATGGATGGCAATAGCGGCGGCCGCACCACTCGGCGTTATGTTTTTTATAAACTCTGCGGCCTTGTCTTTTTTATCCAGTTCAGACTTTAACCCGCTGCTGATAACCACATAGGTTTTTTCAGGAGGTATGCCATACCGGCTGCTGGCGATGCCGATAAATTTCTTTACCGCGTCCGCTGTTTCCTGTTGCGATTGAGGACTGAGCACCGCCGGCTCAGGGTTTACGGAAGAATCGGCCTTTAAAATATATTCCACCTCACCACTACTGTTGAGTTGTATGCCCAGTATGCTCAGTTTTACGCCTTTGGCACCAATTTCTATACCTGCATAATTCTGTTCTCTTCCTTCGGCGCCGGTAAGCATCTGCTCCAGCGCTTTTTCACTGAGAGACATTTTTAACTGCCGGTAAAGGGTAAGCGCTTTGTTGAAATACCTTGCGGCATCTTCCGGTTTGTCCTGGTCTTTGTACAGCAGTCCCAGGTTTTCATAGGTGGCGGCTTCCCAGTATTTATCGCCCTGTTCAGTGATCATTTGCAGGCCCTGGCGCAGGTATTTCTCGCTCAGATCATATTGTTGTGCTTCACGCAGGGTGTTGCCAAGCTTTATATAACGCAGCGCATTGTTTATCTTCTTGTAATAGTCCTGAGATTGCAGCGATGCCATTACAAGCAGGCCCGTAAATAATAAAAAAATGTATTTTCTCATAAAAGAGAATGCGGTTAGGGGTTTACAGAACGGTACTTCAGGCGCTGATCAACAGGTACGGTATTATTGCTTAGATCTTCCGGCGGCGGTTAAAGGATTTTTCTTTGATTCTTTTTTTATACCTGTGTTAAAGCCATCGGCGGGGTTGCCATCCGCCAGGATATCATCTTCTTTTGCGGATGTTTTTTTCAGCGGGCCCCTATCTTTTTTTTTACCTGTTAGAATGCCAGCGTCTGATTCATCCGGTGCATCACTGTTGATACTGCGTACCTGTTTTACCGCTGGCTGAGCAATTGCGTTGCTGGTTACGGCAGCGGGTGTTTTTTCTAACGGTGCAACCAATGTTGGCGGGGCCGCAGCAATATTCCTTTGTTTTTCTTCAATGATGGCGGGCACCAGGCTGCTGTCAACGCTGTCTATTTTGGTCCAGGGTAATAAGGCAATTTTGCCCGCGGCTTTTACGTCCATGAATTTCTCCATGGATTCTTTTACTTCGTTTACATTATCGTCTTTTACAAAACGGTAATTGCTGATACCCATCTCTGCAAACCACTTGCCCCATATTTTTGTGATGAGCGTGTATTCGCCGTTCCAGTCTTCTTTAGGATTTACCTGTAATACCAGCACTTTTAAAGACGGAAATTTTTTTGGAACGCTGAGGAGGCCATAATCTCCCGCTGTAAATTTTGCTTCCCAGTCAGGAAATTTCTTTAGCGTGTTGATGATCTGTGAGCAGGAGGCGTAGCGGTTATTTTGTGCAGGCCGTTCGTCTGCTTTCTCCAGGTCCATGTAGCCATCTGTGATAATGAATAAAGTATTCTGTGCATCTTTTTCAAGATCATCTGTAAGGTCTTCATTAAAATACTTCCAGATATCTGCACCGGAGTAGGCGGTACTGTTATTGCCAATGACGGCCTGTTTGTAAATATCGGGCAGTGTTTTATTAAATGTTTTGGCGGTCTCCTCTACGGCGGATGATTTCTTGTCCGGTTGCTCTGCAGATAAATCTATGCGCAGGCTGCCCACCCTGTCATACAAACTTTTGGGCGTGGTCCGCTGCGGGGCAATCAGCACTTTTAATTTATCGTGCAATGAATAATATAAGTGCGTGGGGTCTTTGCTGTTGAGCCTGGCCGTAAAAATATCGTACACCGCATTAATAACTGCAATGTCTTTGGGTACCTGCTGCTGGTTGTTAAAAAGAATGCGATCGCTGAGATCAACCAATACAATATAATTGTCTTTGGGCGGCGGCGGAATCTCTTTCTTGGCGTCTTTCACCGCTTGTTGAAATTCATTGCATCCCCCTAAGAAAAACAAACCTGTCAGTAACAGGTAACCGTAGCGCCGCATGGAAGATTATTTAAAGTATGATTCCTGGACTTCTTTTAACTCACGTATATAAGCCTCTGAGGCCTCGTTGATAATTTTTATTTGTTCTTCTCCTTTGTCTCTGCCGTACAGGGTAGAGAGATACCCGTTCCATCCATCGCGGAAGTAGTTGATATTTTTTTCGATGCTGTCTACCGGCAGTACCATCCTGTCTTTTTCCTTGCTCAGGTTCTCTATTCTGGTGGCAATATGATTGATCTCGGTTTCATGCAGCATTCTCTTTTCTTCCAGGGCCAGTATCTCATCCTGCAAACGGGTGATGCGCTGGTAACGGAGTTTTATCTGGTTGCGTTTGCGCCATTCCATCTGCAGGAGATAGTACACAGCACTCCAGATAGCAAATACGCCGAAACCAAGAAACAGTACCAGGTAAAAACGACTGTCTGCATAAACCGGCACCACCAACGACTTAAACTCTTCACGGTTGGCCTTGATGAGTATTTCATTTACGCCTTCATGCACCTGGAAGGCCAGCAATATATCGCCAATAAAAACGAGCGCCAGTAAGCCAATCACAATCTTTTTAAAACGAGGACCTTTTTCAGAGAACAAATGAATGGCGGTACCCAGTGCAAAAAAAATGGTGGGGAAAACAATCAGTGGCGGGTAATTGATGATGAGATAAATGAGGCGCCGCATATTGGGCAATAGCTGGATATTCAGTCGGCCCTCCTGGAAAAGCGACATGGGGTCTACGCCGTTGAGCGCAAAGTCTGCCACACTCATGTAGAAGTACAGGAGATAGAAAGACAAGGCCAGCAAAAGGAAGAAAAGAAAAATATAGTTGCCCCAACTGAAGGTGTTGTACTTGTTATTGTGGGCAGCAGAACGGGTAGTCTCTATTTCATCTACCTGGTTCTTTAAGAAATTAATTTCTGTTTGCTTAATGGGTACCAGTCCCTTGGTAATGTCTCTGCTGTTATGAATTTCATCGGCCCGGCTTTTCAGTTCATAATACTTCTCCAGCAAGGCATCTATCTGTTTCTGTATGCGGGCTTTTGTTTCTTCTGTTTTGGCCACCAGCCGCATAGAATCCTGTTCTGTAAGTATGGAACCACTGCGTATTTTATTGAGCATGCCTTTGTAGGCTTCCACGCCGCCTTTGTAGGTGCCGGCCTGTTCTACACCATAGGCACGGAGGTCTTTTACCACTACGTTGGAAAAATCCTGGAGATGATTTTTGCCGGCGTCAATTAGTTTTGATTTGCTGTTGATGATCACGGTGGACACGGTTTCGGGCCTGCAACCTACAGGCATCCAAATATAACCAATGGCACAATGCTAAATTTGGGCAGCCGGGCACTGTTGATAAATGGTAAACAAGATCAGCAGGGTGGCGCATCTGCTTAGTAAATCTACGTTGAAGCCAATAAGCCTTCCAAACCGTCAAGTGCTGTCATAACCAATTGCTTAGCGTCAAGAACTGCACTACAGAAGCCACGGGGCTACACAAAAGCGATGGATGTTTATTTACGGCCATGCTCAGCCTGCCGGCATCCGCCACCTTACAAACCCAGTACCTGGCGCAGTTTTACATAACCCGTTTTACTTACGGGCACTTTTGCGCCGGATTTAAGAATGGCAATATGGCCATCCTTCTCGTAGGGGTCAATACGGGCAATATGCTGCACGTTTACCATGTATGAGCGGTGGCATCGCGCAAACTGCAGGGCGTCCATGGCTTTTTCAAAATGCGCCATTGTTTTGTTCTTAAGATAGTAGCTATCCGCGGTATGTATTTTTACATAATCATCTGCAGCTTCCAAAAACAGCACATCCTGCACGGGTATAATTTTTATGCGTGCACCATTCTTTACCACTATGCGTTGGTTCTGTGCGGGCGATAAAGATGCCGCCTCCAGCAATGATTCTGTAGCAGGCGTAGCGGGTGCAGGCTGACTGGCCTTCTCCATCCATTTTTGTATGGCTTTGTCAAAACGCTCTTTGCTAAAAGGTTTTAGCAGGTAATCAACAGCGTGGGTTTCAAAAGCCTTGATGGCATACTCATCAAAAGCCGTGGTAAAAATAACTGCGGGCGGTTGTTCAACCAGTTCCAGCATTTCAAAGCCGTTGATCTTTGGCATTTGTATATCCAGGAAAATAAGATCGGGTTGCAGCTGCATAATGGCCTTTATTCCTTCAAAACCATCACTGCATTCCTGTACCAGTTGAAGGTTAGGATAGTCTTGCAGGTATTCTGCTACAATGCTTCTTGCCAGCGGCTCATCATCTATAATAATTACCTTTTTCATATTGGGGGTTATAAAATGTTATTGGGTTTATTAGTGGCGGTTTTAATAAGGTCTTTTACCGGTTGCGGAATCTTTACCGTGGTGATAAATACGTTGTCTTCTGCTTTTGTAATTACCAGGTCGTTTCGCGCAAACAGTAGGTACAGCCTACGCTGTATGGAATGCAATCCAAAGCCGGTGCCGCGTCTTGGCTGGGCGGTTACGGGGTCAAACGGATTTTGTACGGTTACCACCAGCATATTATTATGTACTGATGTTGAGATGCAGATGGCAGTATCGCCTGTGGTATCATAGAGTCCGAACTTAATGGCATTTTCTACCAGCGGCTGCAGCAGCATGGCCGGAATTTTCATTTGCAAAGAAGCTTCTGTTGTTTCAAACTGGGTAGACAGCCGATTGCCAAACCGCACTTTTTCAATGGTAAGATAAAGGCGAAGGTATTCCAGTTCTTCTTCCAGCACTATCCATTGTTGTTCTTCGCGCTTGAGGGTACCCCGTAAAAAATCTGAGAGCTGGTGTACCATGGCACGGGCTTCCTGCGGCCGGGTACCAATCAATGCATTAATAGAGTTAAGGCTATTGAACAGGAAATGCGGCTGCAATTGTTGTCTTAGTTTGTATAACTCTGCATCTTTTGTAAGTTGTTCTGCCTCTGTTTTTCGTTGCGCACTTATTTTCTGGTCTTCAAAGCCATGCCACAACACGCTTACCATGGCCATGCAACCAATCACCAGGAAGGCCACGGCAAACCTTACCGGTAAGGAAATGGCCAGGAAGTCCTGGTAATTATTTTCATTGCCGGTGATGGCAGCGGGTAAGACATACCGGATAGCCAGCAGCCAGGCGCCGGCTGTCAGCAGGCAGAGACCCAGCAGGTAACCATACCGTTGTTGCCTGGGCAGGTAATATTTCAGGTTATTGCTGATCAGAATGCAGGCGCCCGCCAGCAAAAGGTTTGAAATAAAACTGTCTTTGCTACTGAGGGCCAGGGAGAAATGCAACCCGTATAAAATCCAGGTTTGCATGGCTGCCCAGATAAGCCACCAGGTAATAAAAACAAAGAGAAATCTTTTCTGAGAAAACGGAATAGAAGCCAAGCGCCTGTTTTTAGATTAGTTGTAATGAACGCAAGACGTTATCGCCCATAATATAATCTGCTTTGCTGCGCACCATTGCAATAAACCGTCCTGCATCTTCGGTTTCCTGGATGCGACTATAGATTTCGGCACCATCTATCAGCTCACTTATCTTATACAATTCGCACACATCTATAAACTTCCACTTTACCAGGTGGTTCTTCTGGTTGAGAAAACTTTCTTCTTCCATCAGGCCAATGCGTTTGGCCTTGTTAAACGCTTCCTGCTCATCGGGGGCAGAGATCAGTCGGAGTTGTTCGTCGAACTGCGGTGTGTGGTCTCCATCGCCGCAAATGATCTGATAAACAATTTTTGTAAGGTACCAGTTCATACAAAATATTTTGGTTGAGTTGAATTTGCACGGAAAGGGAAGGTGTTTATTTAAATAGGGTACGCTATTGACGAATGGTATATAGTAAAACGGACAAAATATGCAATCTTTTAAAAGCTCCTGAGTTCTATGCCGCCCATAAAAGCGGTGCCTTTCAGCACCAGTACTTTGTTGAAATCAATAATTTTTCCCTGCACCTGTCGCTTGTCTTCTACGCCCCCGAGGATGGTGCTGAGCTCAGACTTCACTTCCCAATTGGGCGGTACGATGAGTTTTACGCCTCCCATTACCGCGGTAATATCCATCACCACCGAGCCGTGAATATCTGCCTGTGTAAGATTGATTTCTGCGCCGCCCATAAAACAGGTGATATCGCCGCCTTTAAAATCTTTTGATACTACAATTCTTTGGGCGCTGCCGAGCACCGAGGTAATGTCAAGGAAATCAGTTTTCTGATTGGTATACCCGCTGTTGTAAAAATCTGTGGGCGGTACATCCTGGCCGGGTATGGGGGGCGGTGGAGGCACAAAGCTATCTTTTTGTGAAAACCCGCTGCGGTCTCTTCTATAACGGCCACGGCCACCCCAATTATCAAAACCGCCGTTCTTTGGTCTGAGTATCAGCGTCAGGCCAATGCCTATTAAGATAATGGGTACTATAAAGCGGTGCAGGTCCAGCCCAATATCCATCCTGTCTAGCAGGAAGATAGCGCCCACAATGATGGGTATCAGCCAGCCGGGTCCGCGGAAATTATGTTTAAGACCGGTAAAAATGCCTACGGCAATCAGTATCATGGGCCAGGAGAAAAGCCAGCCGGGGAAAAACATAAAGTCGGCCTGCTTCATAAAAAAGATGGCGCCAATCACCAGCAGGAAGAGGCCGCCGTAAACACGTCCGCTATGCCTTGGTGTATTAATGTTGGGGTCCTGATTTTGCATATCCATTTGTCAGTGTGTTTATAGGGCAAAACTAAGGGTGGCAGCAAACCCCAGCTATTGTTTTAAGGCCTGGCAGCTTTAAAAGACGGTAAAATAACGGAAAAGACCGGTGAAAAAATAAGACCGTCTGCCATTGGCCGGTTGCTGCGCCCAAATAACGGCCATGAGATGACAAATAACCATGGGGGTTATGAGACGACGGAACTTGTACCAATAAAACTTATCAGGCGGTATAATAGAACTGGAACCTGTCTCCGTTGAAGAGCCCTTTATCACTCAGTTTTACATGCGGAATCACCAGCAATGCCATGAAGGAGAGTGTCATAAAGGGTGCCTGCAGGGTACTGCCCAGTGCTTTTGCCATGGCATCTATGGCGGTGTAGGCAGCGGCCACATCATATCCATTTTCAGGGCTCATTAGGCCGGCTACCGGTAATGCGAGTACGCTTTTGCTGTTCTTGGATACACAACTGATGCCGCCTTGCTGCTCAATAACAAGGTTTACCGCGGCGCAAATGCTTTCATCGTCTGCACCGGTGGCCACAATATTATGGCTATCGTGTGCTACAGAGGAGGCAATGGCACCCTGGCGCAGGCACATGTTTTTTATAAAACCAATGGCTACGGGTGCGGGGTGGTAGCGATTGACCACTACCAGCTTCAGCACATCATTGCTGCTATCACTGATTACATGGCCATCTTTTACCAGCGGAGGTACGGTGAGCTTATTGGTAATGAGCTGGCCTTCTAACGCCTCCATTACAACCAGTTCCTGCTCGCCATTCCAGCGAAAAGCAAGATCTGCCGGCAGCTTTTTTGCACAATTAAACTGGTTGA
This sequence comes from Chitinophagaceae bacterium, assembly GCA_035495345.1. Taxonomy (GTDB): domain Bacteria; phylum Bacteroidota; class Bacteroidia; order Chitinophagales; family Chitinophagaceae; genus JACMLD01. Next base: position 12,094 of record DATJGC010000149.1, read on the forward strand.
TGGGTGGAGTCTTATCTGTTGCGGGCAGGCTGATAAGCGATTGACCATTCCTGGCTACCAGTTGCCCGTTGATATAGGTTTCCAGTATGTCAAATTGCTGAAGATCTTTAACGGCAATAAAATCAGCCGCATCGCCTTTGCGCAGCAGGCCGGTATTGGTTTTATAATGCAGCACGGGGTTAACACAGGCGGCCCGCAGTACATTAAAGACATCAATATTACGGGCAACTGCCCGCGCGCAGAGCTGGTTGATATGACCGGCCACCAGGCTGTCTGGGTGTTTATCATCACTGCAAAACATGATCATTTCAGGGTGATCATGCAACAGGTCTATGAGTGCATCAAAATTTTTGGCGGCACTGCCTTCTCGGATGAGGATCTTCATGCCGTTTTGCAGTTTCTCCAGTGCTTCTGCGGCGGTAAAACATTCGTGGTCTGTGCTGATGCCTGCGGCGATGTATTGCCTGGCGTCTTCACCCCGTAAGCCGGGCGCATGGCCGTCTATTGGTTTGCCGGCGGCCTTTGCTGCCGCCAGTTTTTGCATAACTTCTTCATCTTTAGACAATACCCCGGGAAAATTCATCATTTCACTCAGGTAGAGAATGTCGTCTCGTTGCAGCAATGCGGCCGTGTCTGCCGCGTCAATGGCGGCGCCGGCTGTTTCAAAGGCGGTGGCAGGCACACAGCTGGGTGCACCAAAATTAAATTTAAACGGCACAGCAGATCCGTTGCTAATCATGAATAACACACCGGGCAGGCCGCAAACATTGGCAATTTCATGCGGGTCGCTGATGGTAGATACGGTGCCGTGCACTACTGCCAGCCGTGCAAATTCTGCAGGCACCAGCATGGAACTTTCAATATGCACATGTGCATCCGTAAAACCGGGAAGAATAAACTGGTTAGACACTTCGTCTGCGGGCAATGGTGTAATAGAAACTATGCGTCCGCCCTCGTACTGTATACTGCCCGGAAAGAAGCGTCGATTAAAAATATCTGCAATTTGTCCGGTAATTATCGGCATTCTTTAACCAGTTTGAAGCAATTAAAAAGTTGAAATCCCGTTTGCCGGGATATCCAATTGTAAATATACATCGGCGGCAGGCAAAAAATGGAAAGCAACTGGTAACAGCGAGTTTTACAAAATGGGATACAAAGCAACAAAAGCGCACGCTAATACCGACGTATAAAAAAATAACATTTGCGCAATAAGTTTAGGAGCAATTGGTTAGAAAAAGCGATGATTTTAATGCGGAGAATTTTTTAGTGCGAATCGTTTTTCGGTTATTTTTACCCGGTAGTTGAGGTACAAACTATATTAACCCCTTTTCAAATAACAAACCTAGATCTATGAAAGTAGTTAAGTCGTTGGCAGGCATTTTAACCCTGTTTATTATTTTATTCTCTTTACAGGTAAATATAAGCTCCTGTACAAAAGAGGTGGTAACAGATACATTGTACGTGCGTGACACTGTGCGTATTTTTGACAGCACCAGTTGCAATTGCTATGATTTAAGTGATGGGCTGGTGGCCTATTATAATTTCAACAACGGAAGCCTGAAAGACAGCAGCGGCAATAATAACCACATTACCTTCAGCAACGCCGTAAAAACGACAGACCGTTATGGAAGGGCCAACAATGCCTATCTTTTTAATGGCAGCAGCAGCTATATGCAGGTAGCTAACAGCACGAGTTTAAACCCGAGCACCGGTATAACTCTAATGGCTACTTTCAAACCGGCCGGATTTTATAACGGCAGTTGCAGTGTGAACCAGGTTTTTGGTAAGGGGTGGAACGATTATATTGATGGGCATTATACGCTTCGTTTTGTATCTGCTGCAGGTTGCGGAGCGCCCACGGATACTTCCAGGGAATATCCTTACGGTGCTTATGGCAATCTTAATGGTAGACCTTCAGCGGCTGCCGAGACATTCTATTTACATACAAACCAATGGTACAACCTGGTCTATACATTCAATGATGGCGTTGCCAGTTTGTATATCAATGGAGTGCTCAAATCCTCTGTTAGTGCAAATCTTTTGTTTACCGCCAACAGCCAGGATCTTTTTATCGGAAAGCATGGCGATCCCCAATATCCTTACTGGTTTAATGGAACCATTGATGAGGTGAGAATTTATAATAAGGGTCTTTGCGCCGCAGCAGTTAAACAATTAGCAGAATTGAAACAATAGCTATCATTGATTCTTTAGTTGCAATAAATTAGAAACGGGCATCTTAGCCCGTTTTTTTGTGTAATAAATCCAATAAACCAATACATTTGTTTTATGTTTAAGACATTTGCAAAAGGCGTTAATTACCTGGTTGGAAAAACGTTGCACAAACAGCACATTTTTATGGGTGCTTCGTTGGATTATTTGCAACGTAGGAGGAACCTGGATAAGAATTACTTCGATTATATTCGTCTGTCAACCTTAGAACTGGTGAGCCATGAAATACAAACAAAGGGTTTGAAAGGAAATGTGGCAGAACTAGGTGTTTATAAAGGTAAGTTTGCACGGTACATCAATCAATATTTTCCAGAACGCCGGTTATACCTTTTTGATACTTTTGAAGGGTTTGATAACAGGGACATTGCTAAAGAAAAAAGCGATAATTTCTCCAAGGGTGACCAGGATTTTTCTGATACATCTGTAGCAGCTGTTTTACAACTCATGCCATTTCCGGGTCAGTGCCAGCCTGTCAAAGGCTTCTTTCCCGAATCAGCAAAAGG
>DATJGC010000150.1:0-6391 GCA_035495345.1 Chitinophagaceae bacterium
AAGCGGCAAAGCATACTGGCTGCTGGGCTGTATGGCCGAGAAAATCTGGCACCATTTTTCAATCTTCATCAATTTTGAAAACCTGACCGATAGCAGGCAAACCCGTTTTGACACCATTTACACAGGAAGTATCTCGAAGCCTGTATTCCGCGATATCTATGCACCGCTCGATGGATTTGTAGTAAACGGAGGGTTAAAAATTTCTTTATAAAAAAACAGGGACGCATCGGCGTCCCTGTTTCAATAACTATTCATTGTAGCCATTGCTACCAATACAGTTTGTTCACACAAAAATATTTGCGTGATCATCTTAGACACTGGCGGTATCAGCTGGTTCCAGCTTATTGTCTTTTGCAAATTTTGCACGGTGCTCCTGGAATTTTTCCAGCAGATCTGAAATATCAGTGATGCCCTTGTCTACGCTCTCATGCACATCTGGCAACGACTGATCCAGCAGTTGTACACCCAGGTTGATATTTTCTGCTTCTACCTGTGATATCTTTTTCAGGACGGATGTCTGGCTGCTTTTAACATCTTCCAGTTCACGCAGTATTTTATCCATCATCTCTAATTTTTGCATCTTTTCCATAATGAGAAGTTTACTACCTGTACACAAAGATGGTGCTGCAATTGATCACCGCGGGCCAATTTAACCCCCATAGGCGTATAAGCCAAAACTGGGCAATAAATTACCCTCTTATGGCAATGGGGGCAGCCGGTCAAATGCTATATTACCTAAGGTGGTTTAATTCCTAAGAAAGGTGCTTATAAGCCAACCAGTTGGTAGCTTTGGCCCTTTCTGGTATGCAACTCCAGCGTATAGCCATGACCGTTAGGTGCCGACTGCAGGTTGCTGCCCACCAACTTTACGGGGTGCGTAGTTCTTATTGTACAATCGCCGCCGGAGAAGGATACAATGGAGGCCGATTGCAGGCGATTGTTTTTCCATTGCATGCCCACTTCAAAATTACCCCTGGCTTTTAAACCCTTGATAGAACCATTTTTCCATGCGGCAGGCATTGCCGGTAACAAGGCCAGCTCGTTATTATGGCTTTGCAATAACATTTCCGTCATGCCCGCAATAGCGCCAAAATTGCCATCTATTTGAAAGGGCGGGTGTGCATCAAAAAGATTTACATAAGAGCCTCCGCCATTGGCGTATTGGGTGCCTGTTTGTCCCGTCAGGTGCAACAAGGTTCTTATCATCCGGTAGGCATGATCACCATCCAGCAACCTGGCCCAGAAATTTATTTTCCAGGCAAGGCTCCAGCCCGTACCGGCATCACCCCTGAGCTCCAGCGTTTTTTTTGCAGCAGCTGCAAGGGCGGGCGTGGTGCCCGGTGCTATCTGTCTGCCCGGATACAAACCAAACAGGTGAGAGACATGCCGGTGATGCGGGTCTGTGTCTTCCCAATCTTTATACCACTCCTGCAGGTTGCCTTTTTTACCGATGTGCAAAGGATACAGTTTATCGCGTTTGCTTCGTATCATTGCCCGGTAGGCACTGTCTTCGCCCAGGGCCACAGAGGCATCAATGATATTGGTGAACAGATCCCAAATGATAGACATGTCCATGGTAGTAGCAATGGAAACGCTGCCTGTTTTACCATTGTCGTCAATAAAAGTATTTTCAGGCGATACCGAAGGCGCGGTCACCAGCCAGCCATCTTTTTCCACCAGCCAGTCCAGGCAAAAATCAGCAGCCCCTTTCATCAAAGGGTAAGCAGTGTCTTTCAAAAATTTTCTATCTTTTGTAAACGTGTAATGCATCCATAGGTGCTGGCATAGCCATGGAGAACCCATTGTCCAGTTGGCCCAGGTAGGATCTCCCTGGCCCAGATCACCCACGGGGTTAGAAAGCGCCCATATATCACTGTTATGGTGCACTGCCCAACCCCTGGCATGATAAAACTCCCTGGCCGTAACGGCTCCGGTAACAGCGGCGGATTGTATAAATTGCATCAGTGGCAAATGCATTTCAGGTAAGTTCACCGCCTCCGCCGGCCAGTAATTCATTTGCAGGTTAATATTGGTGGTATAGTTAGCGCTCCATGGCGGCCTCAACTCTTTGTTCCAGATGCCTTGCAGGTTGGCGGGTGTATTGCCGGGCCTTGAGCAGGCAATCAGCAGGTAACGGCCGTATTGGTAATACAGTGTTTCAAATGCCGGGTCTGTAGCGCCTTCTGTATAGCGCAATAAACGCTCATTGGTGGGCAGGGTTTCATTGCTGTTCTTTTCACCGGGCGCAAGCGTAAATACCACCCGGTTAAAAAATTGCTGGTAATCTGCCCGGTGGCGCCGGTATAACGAAGCCCAGTCTCTTTGAATGGCGGCCTGCAGGTAAGCCGCTGCTATTTTGTTTTCATCTTTTCCTTCAGCATCCGGGCATTTGTTAAAACCATTAAAACTGGTGGCCGCTGAAATAAATAGCAACACTTCGGTAGCACCCTTGACTGTAATACCGCTGCTGTCTGCCGCCACAGTGCCGCCCCTGTTAACCGCTTTCACTCTCATCTGGAAACGCATTCCACGACAGCCCGCGCTGTCTACCTGGATAACCGGGTTTGCGCTTTGCACATAATTGGGATCAATATGCGAAGGCGCTTTCCCTTTTGCTATTAACTCACTGTTAGCCGCAACCGATTTTTGGTATGGGAGCAGACCACGGATACCAGTGGTAAAGGAAAGCTGTCCGGGTTTACTGGCACTTAGGCGCACCACAATCACCTGGTCTGCCGCCGTGCTGATGATTTCCCTGGTAAATACCACGCCGTTAACAGTAAAACGCGTGCTGGCCATTGCATTGCTGATATCCAGCCCACGATAGTAGCCACCCGGCTTGCCTTCTGGTAGTTGCTGGCGGATAAAAACATCGCCCATGGGCATAAAAGATTCAGAATAATAGCCCTGCATTTTTTTGCTGTACTCAAAGGCCTTGCTATAATTTTCTTCGCGCAGCAGTGCATCTCTCACTATTTGCAATTGCGCATAAGCACCCGGATTTACATTGGTGCGCACGGGGCCACCACTCCATAAACTTGCTTCGTTCAGTTGCAACAACTCTTCCTGTATGCCGCCAAACACCATGGCCCCCAGGCGGCCATTGCCCAGCGGCAAGGCTTCTGTCCAGGTGCCGGCCGGCTGCTGGTACCAAAGGGTGTAATTGTTTTGCGCCTGCAAATGGCCAGCGGCCAGTAGCAGTGCCATGCAAGCCACTAAAATTTTTTTCTGCATCATTGAGGGTAGTAAATAGTTTTAAGGGAGTGAAACCATCGCTTTAATAACACCTGCCGCCGGAGAAAGCCAGCCGGGGAAAGCATCCCTGAGCGCATCAAATGATACGCGGTGTGTAATATAAGTTGTAGGGTTGATAAATCCGTTCTTCATACAACTGATGACATGCATGAAGTCTGCGCGGGTGGCGTTGCGACTGCTCATCAGTGTTGCTTCTCTTTTATGGAAGGCAGGATGACTAAATGAAAACATTTCTTTTTGCAGCCCAATTAACACAAACCGTCCGCCATGCGCCAGGTATTCCAAACCGTTGTTGATGGCTTGCAGATTGCCGGTAGCATCTATTACTACCGTGGGCATATCATTGTTGGTGATATGTGCCAGCTGTTCATACACATTGCCCGCTGTAGCGTTAACAGTATGCAGCACCTGCAGTTTATCGCGGCAAAACCTTAACCTGTCTTCGTTAACATCCAACGCTATCACATGCGCGCCGGCAATGCGTGCCATTTCCATAGTGCCCAGTCCAATGGGCCCTGCTCCTATCACCAGTACAAACTCCCCCTCTCTTACGGCTGCCCGCCGCACCCCGTGCGCTCCAATGGCCAACGGTTCTACCAGTGCCAGTTCATCATAACCCAGTGCCTCCCCTGCCACCAGTGCATACGAGGGCACTGATAGATATTCTGCCATACCACCGTCTGAATGTACGCCGCATACATTTATCTGCACACAACAATTGGGCAACCCGTTTCTGCAGGCAATGCACTGGCCGCAATTGAAATAAGGTATAAACGTAACCGGCTGGCCCGGTACAAATCCATCGGCACCATCCATGTCAATAAGATCGCCTGAGAGCTCATGCCCTAATATGCGCGGATAATTAAAAAATGGTTGGTTGCCCTGGTAGGCATGGAGATCGGTACCACAAATGCCGATGCGTTTTATCTTTATGATGGCATGGTCTTTTGTTAACAACGGAGGCTGCGCATGCGCGTACTCCAAAGTACCAGGCTGCACACATACAAGTGTATTCATAGCTTATTGCTTCATGCTTATTTTATAAGATACGGCCATAGCAGAAGGATAATGTTGCAGCGGCTTAATAACAAGCGCGGCATCCGTCTGCGTCCAGCTTAGCTTTTCATTGCTGCCTACCAGGGTCACAGCCGCCACGGTGCCATTGCCGGTCTTCTTTCCTAATGCCTTGATATTGGTATTGGCAGAAGGGATACCCAACGCCATGGCATAGAGCGTGTCTCCGTTGGTAGTAAAACGAATATCATTGGCGGTGAAGGGTATTTTTTGATCTGCAAAGGATCCGCTGGCAGATTCTGTAGGTCCCTCACCAAAGATTTTCCATGGCCTTGTACCATAAATAGCTTCACCATTAACAGCCAGCCATTGGCCCGTGCCCAGCAGCGTGGCGGTTTCCTGTTCAGTAATGGTGCCATCTGCACGCGGACCAATATTCAGCAGCAGGTTGCCATTCTTGCTTACAATATCAATGAGGTTGGTGACCACATAAGTGGCATCTTTAAAGGTATTGCCTTCCGCATAGCCCCATGATTTATTGCCAATGGCATCATCTGTTTGCCAGGCTTCCTTGCGGATGCCCGCCAGTTTGCCTCTTTCCAGGTCAAGCACTGCAATGCCATCGGGGTACGCGCGGTTTTTGTAGTTAATGACCACGCCCTTATTCCATTCAAGGCCCTTGTTATAATAATACGCCGCAAAAGATTTCCTGTAAGGATCCATGGCGGGCTGTTCTATCCACCAATCAAACCAAAACAATTGTGGCTGGTAATTATTCACCAGTTCTGTGCAGCGCAGCAGCCAATCATTCATATGTTCTGGCGAAGGCGTTTCAATTTCTTCACGGGCCGGACCATAAAAATCCATGTTTTGCTGGTTGAGAAAATCAGACGCAAATTTTCTTCCGCCGTTCATAAAGAACCAGTGTTCAATGCGGTGAGAAGAAAGCCCGAAGATCATCCCCTGTTTTTTTATTTCTGCTGCCAGCTCGCCTATCACATCGCGGTGCGGACCCATTTCAACAGCGTTCCATTTAGAAAGCGCCGTTTTATACATGGCAAAGCCATCATGGTGTTCTGCTACGGGTACCACGTAACGCGCGCCCGCCTTTTTAAACAGTTCTACCCACTGTACGGGATCCCATTTTTCTGCTTTGAACTTTGGAATAAAGTCTTTGTAGCCAAAATCTTTGATGGGGCCATAGGTGGCCACATGGTGTTTGTTTTCCTTAGAGCCTTCCCGGTACATTTCACGCGGGTACCACTCGCTGCCAAAGGCGGGCACAGCATATATACCCCAGTGAATGAAAATGCCAAATTTTGCATCCCTGAACCAGTCGGGCGTGCTGTAGCGTTTTAATGAATCCCAGTTAGCCTGGTACCTTGCATCCTGTGAAAGGGCGGGCAAATGCATCGCCCAGAGGGCCAGTACGATGAGAAAGGGCAGCTTATTTTTCATATTGCTTTGTTGAATGATGACAAACAATCATTGCAAGAAAGGTAATAACTTTTTATCAATGACTATTGCATTGAATCATGCATCTATAAATTACTTTAGCGGGCACGGAAATGTTCTTCACATACAACAGAGATTATTTGCATTTACTAATATATTTAGTAGTATTGTGCTAAATATAGTAGCATGGCTGGTCGTGATTATCCTGTACCGGGTTTTCATCCTTTTAGCATTACTGTAAAGATTGAAGGCCAGCAGCGGCGTTTTACGGTGTTGCAAACGCTGAAGGGCATTGGTGAGGAGCATTACAAGATCATTGCCCGCAATAAGACATTGCTGTTTTCTACCAATAAACCGATTGTTCAACGGCGCGGACTGGAAAATTTTCCCTGGACCTGGACGCTGATTGAAGGAGAATTGCGCAACCAGCGCGCATTGGAAGCCATTACTGCGGCGCTTGAAATGAAGCTGAGAAACTCGCTGTAAACTTTGATTGTGAATTGCGTGTGCGGTTAAGAAGCAGGTTCATCACGCTGCAATACCCGTACTTACTGCTGATGAGGTATGACTATGCTTTCTTACGCAGACTTGTAAACACCAGGTCCTCAAGAAAGGCTACCACTTTCATTTCATCTTTTGCTTTGCCGAAATCAGTTAATGACGGAAG